>NZ_JAVRCE010000114.1:5034-11816 GCF_034530915.1 Nostoc sp. DedQUE09 | reverse complement strand
TGAGTGTTGAGTGCTGAGTGCTGAGTGCTGAGTGCTGAGTGCTGAGTGCTGAGTGCTGAGTGGTGAGTGCTGAGTGCTGAGTGGTGAGTGTTGAGTGCTGAGTGCTGAGTGCTGAGTGCTGAGTGCTGAGTGCTGAGTGCTGAGTGGTGAGTGCTGAGTGCTGAGTGGTGAGTGTTGAGTGCTGAGTGCTGAGTGCTGAGTGCTGAGTGCTGAGTGCCCAATAGTACCCCATAGTTAAAAATAAGGGATTGAAACAAGGACATATCCTAAGCACAGCCCCCCGCAGGCATTCCTATCTTTACTCTTAGGGGCACGACTACCCTATATGCTGAGTGCAATTAATTTTACTTTTTACTCAGCACTCGTTACTCAGCACTCAGCACTGTTTTGGTGACTCAACACTCCTGAACAAACTTGTCCGAAATCTTCAGTCGTTTGGCTTTATTCTTGTGCAACAAAGTAAGGCTCACAGTGCCAAGAAAGGCTAATAAGCTGAAGGTAGAAGTAGATTCAGGAACAGACTTGGAATTCTCAATTTTGATGACTTGTCCCTGTCCAGGGCGATCGCCTCGGTTTGTCACGTAGATAGCACCATCAGCACCAATAGTCAAAGCAGTAGGAGATTCTAATCCATTGCCACTAAGAATAGTTGTACGCGTCCCATCGCTCGCTATTTTAATTACCGAACCATCTAGATTACCTTTCCAGAGTGATTGATTGGCATACTGTAAAGCATATAAATTGCCCTCACTATCAAAATCTAAGTCAGTAAGTTGAGTAAATCCATCGGTATAAACTGTTGGTTGACCATCAGCACCAACTCGATAGATTTTTGCTTCACCTTCTGGAAAAGGAAAACCAGTTAATTGGCTAATATAATAAGCGCCATCTGGGCCTTTGGCGACATTTGTGGGTACTGCTTGGATTTCAAATGGCAATGATGATGCGCCAGAGGGAAAAATTGGGTTAGTTAATGTCTGCCGGGGAATTGTGGCGATCGCCTTTAAATTACTGCCATCAGTACCCACGCTGAGTAACTCATTAGCACCAGTATCAACTGCAATAATATTATTTCCATCTACAAGAAGAGAGAAGGGATTGCTATTTATATCATCTTGATCGGGATTATTTGCCAGTTCATAATTAGCTAAATCAGCAACACTAGTCCACGAATTTGTATTGAAATTAGCAGTGATGATTTTTCCTAAATCAGTGTTACCTAATGTGGCGCGAAATGTCGGATTTGAACCATACCCAATTGCAATATAGGGCTTGCCAGTAGCATCAAATTTGATATCTTGAGGCCCAGAAGTATCAGTACCATCTGGTAATGCTAAAGAAGGAAGTCCTGTAAGTATACGTTCTTGCGTACCATTTCCAATTTTTGTCACTGCACCAGTTGTGCCATAACATAAAGATTGGTTTGCAACACTGGGTGAAGGAACACAAGCTCCACTGCCGCCTGTTCCTGCTTCGGTGACGTAGAGACTCCCGTCAGTACCAAAAGTTAGACCCCGTGGACTATTAAGACCATCGGCAATTACCGAAAATGATGCCGCCTCTGCTGCTTTCATTCCCGAAAAAGCAGCAATAGAAACACTCAAAAATGTAATTCCAAATTGTTTTAGTTTCATGACACTCCTCCTAGAATTAAATTTGCGTAAAGCATGGAATGGAAAATTTTATCTTGAGAAATAATAATATTTAATGTTTATAGTTTCTGGGGATTTTACAGCTTATTTAAAAGAAGGAAACAGATTCAAGCCCAGAAAACCAGATGAAATCTGAATTTATGAATTTTGAGTTGTATCATACCATTTCCAAAAATCTTTGCAACATAATGAATCGGTTATAGGGGCGTACAGATGTACACTACTAGCAACAAAATTAAATAGAAATACTGTATATTTTTAATACTTTTTATACAAGTGTTATATCCCAACAGTTGAACTACACAGATATTGTGGGATTACAAGATGATCGCAGTTTACATCAATACATAAAGTTGCAGATCAGAAATTGCTGGGCGATCGCATAATTAGACATACCTTGTTTCGGAGCAATCAGAAATGCTTTCTTTCCCTACAACCCTGACTCCTTTGCCCGAAATCATTGATGGCTTACCGAATATTTCTGGTTGGGAAACAGAGGTTCTCTCTGTGGTTAACCAAGATCAACCAGTATTTTTACCAACAACGAATATCCGCTTAGAAGACGTAAATGCTGTATTTGCGATCGCTTTGCACATGCACCAGCCAACTATACCTGCTGGAAATGGCGGTACGCTCATCAGCAATCTGCAATATATGTTTGAACATCCCCATGAAGGGGATAACCACAATGCAGATCCTTTTGCCCATTGTTACAGCCGCATGGGAGACTTGATCCCGGAACTGGTAGATCAAGGTTGCAATCCGCGTGTGATGTTGGATTACTCTGGTAATCTTCTGTGGGGACTGCGGCAAATGGGACGCGGTGATGTTCTCGATAACCTTAAACGGATTACTTGCGATCCAACCTACCAACCTTATGTAGAATGGCTGGGTACAATGTGGGGTCATGCAGTTATTCCTTCCACACCCATAGCAGATATTAAATTACATATCGTTGCATGGCAACATCACTTTGCAGCAATTTTTGGCTGGGAAGCACTAGCGCGAGTCAAAGGATTTTCGCCCCCAGAAATGCACCTACCCAATCACCCTGATGCTCTCTTTGAATTTGTGAAAGCGCTGAAAGAATGTGGATATCGCTGGCTACTTGTTCAAGAACATTCTGTAGAAACTCTTAGTGGTCAATCTCTCGCTTATAAACATTTACCACATCGTTTGGTTGCCCGGAATTCTCAAGGCGAAACAATTAGTATTACAGCTTTAATTAAAACCCAAGGCTCCGATACTAAATTAGTTGCTCAGATGCAGCCTTATTATGAAGCGAAAACATTATCCAAACAACAAATTGGCGGTGTATTTGTACCACCAATAGTTAGCCAAATTGGCGATGGTGAAAATGGCGGCGTGATGATGAATGAATTTCCTAGCGCATTTAAACAAGCTTGGTGGGATATGGTCAATAACGGCGGAGGAAAATCAGGTGTTGTTGGTGTGTGTGGTACAGAATATTTAGAATTAATCGAAGCAGCCGGATGCAAACCTGAAAATTATCCAACTTGTCAGCCAGTGGGACAACATCAGATTTGGGAGCGAGTTTCACCAGATAATATTCAACCGCAAGCTGTAGAAAATGTCATTCAAGAATTGAAGCAAACAAACTCTAATTTTCATCTGGATGGAGCCTCGTGGACAAATCATATCAGTTGGGTAAAAGGATATGAAAATGTGTTGTCTCCCATGTATCAATTAAGCAGTTTATTTCATCAAAAATTTGATCCATTACAACAGGTTGACTCAGCAGAACCTATAACCAGACAATCTCATTATCGTAACGTTTTTTTACATAATCTGTTGTTGCAAACCAGTTGTTTTCGTTATTGGGGACAAGGCGCTTGGACTGATCACGCACGGGAAATTTATCAACGTGGCGAAAATTTATTGCAGATGAATTGAATTCGAGGCTGGAATGCATATCTATTCTTAGGACTTGATCCTCCTTAAAAATTAGAGAATTAAACCCCCTTTTTTAAGGGGGTTGTGTCATTAATACATTGCATATTACAGAAAATGAAGTACACCCTTCCCCTGTTAAGGGCTACGGTGAATTACCCCCCTTAATCCCAGGGCTGTTTCATTCCCCAAAGAGCTTTAAAAATCAAGGGTTATAGCAATTAAAAATTAGTTATTTTGTTACTAGCGTGCCGATGAAACCAACTATTTTACTGATATTTCAGTGCTTAAATATTCATCTCTTCGTCACGCTTACTTACAATTTTCTTGCTAACCATCTTGACAAATCCTGTTTGAAATGGAATGAATCAGCCCTGCCCTTAATCCCCCCTTGTAAAGCAGGGCTGTTTCATTCCCCAAAGAGCTTTAAAAATCAAGGGTTATAGCAATTAAAAATTAGTTATTTTGTTACTAGCGTGCCGATGAAACCAACTATTTTACTGATATTTCAGTGCTTAAATATTCATCTCTTCGTCACGCTTACTTACAATTTTCTTGCTAACCATCTTGACAAATCCTGTTTGAAATGGAATGAATCAGCCCTGCCTTGTAAAGGGGGGAAATAGCAAATCTAATTCCCTCCCCTTAGAAAGGGGAGGGTTAGGGTGGGGTATTTTTGTACCTCACCAAGTCGTAATCTGCTGTAGTTTCTAAATAGGCAGTAAAATGAAAAATATTTATGACAGTTGTTCTCAATATATAGCAGATTACAAGTTGATAAAGTAGACAAAGATTCGTCTGTTACCAAGGTATAAAGCGTTTTTTATTTCTGGATTCTGCTGCATCTTCTCACACCAGAGGTAACAATATTTCAAATTTTGTACCTATACCAATCTGTGAATGGAAATTTAATTTTCCGCCATGTCTCACAGTAATAATTCGATAACTTACTGCTAAACCAGTATTTTTACCATTCTTTGTTTCCAGAGAAAAAGACTCCATAATTTGCTGTTTTAATTCTTCAGACATTCCAGAGCCATTGTCAGCAATGCGAATTAAAACCCAGCGAGAATCTGGTGCATCTGGGTTGCTTGCTTCTTGGGATATAACTTCTGTGGTAATCTCAATTCGAGGTTTTTGAACAGTCTTTGTCTCTTCTAAATTTAACTGTTGTCGCACTGCTTCATTGAGTAAAGTATCCACAACTTCACTTAAAATATTCATCAAAACCTGGTTTAATTGCCCCATAAAGCAATACACTGGGGGTAATTGACCGTAGTATTTGACGATTTCAATTTCTCCTTGAAGTCGGCTATTAATTAATAAAATAATGCTATCTATACAGGCGTGTAAATCTACTGGCTTGGGAAAAAGTTCATCAATATGACAGAAGTTTTGCAAGCTAGTAACGAGTTTTTTTAATCTTTCCGCTCCCGTGCGAATGCTAGCAAGCGATCGCGACAAATCTTGTTCTAAAAAATCAAATTCAATCTCTTCTTTAATCTGATTAATTGCCGGAGAAACTGATGGTAAATTTTGCTCGTAAGCTGCTATTAGTTTGAGTAAATCTTGACTGTAGTTTGAAACATAAATTATATTACCCCAAATAAAACCCACTGGGTCTAAAATTTCGTGGGCTACGCCGTCTACCAAACGCCCCAAGTTTGCCATTTTATCATTTTGAATCATTTGGGCTTGACTGCGTTCATACCGGATCAGATTGTCAATTCCCCGAATTTGCCAAGAAATAATATTCAATTCTTGGACATCTAACAATCTATAAGCGCCAGATTCCGTTTGGACGACAATTGGTTCTGCTAATAATTCAGGCGATCGCTTTAGGCTAAGTTGCATCGTTGTTAAAATCGATGTTGTATCAGCAACCAGCAATATCGGTGTCCGCACATAGCTGTAGAGAACAGCTAATGGTTGCTGAACAAATAACTCTTGTCCGAATGGACGAATCAAAAATTCTAGTAGTCGCCGCCGCGAAATCATCCCAATGAACTGTCCCTGTTCTACCAAAATTACTCCTGGTAACAAGGGGTATTTGTCCAAAAAACTAGCCACTTCCATCCCGGTGTGGCTAATCTCCACCGAGAAGTTATACATTGGTAGTTCTTGGAGAGTTGAATCTAAACCAAGATCGCGATCGCTCCCCTCAGACAAAAATGGCGGTGAGATTTGGCAACTAAATTCTTCTGGCACTAGACACCCTGATTTTTTCAAAGACAGGTAAAGAATAAGTTAATATTTTACATTCTGCCACCCTCAAAATCCGATTTTAGTTTAGGTATCTAATAAAACTAGTGGTCTGTCAAGCTGAAAATCTTTCTCAGGCAACTGGAAGTAATTGGCGGGCAATTTATAATCTGGGTGGAGAATATTGAGAAAGCGATGTCTACGACGGTCACTGAGCGCAGCCGTTCGCGCAGCGTCTCGTAGAGAAGTGCGGGCTACGCCTACGCAAGCTAAACTTAAAAATAACCTTTACCAAAAGTGCAAAGGTAGCGTTATGACTTCTGTAACCGATCCACCCAATGCTCTGGCTCCTTTCCCCTTCCCCGATCATACCCAGCTTCCTGAGTCCAATGGTACGTTCGTGAAAAATTGGCAAGAACATCCCCAAAGCCTTCTACTAACTGACTCAATTACACCGATTCTCAAGCAATTAAATCCTGAAGGTGAATACTGTATAGGGCAGGACTTAGGCATTTACTGGCGCTTGACCGATCCCCTTGAAAAAGGCGCGGAAGCACCAGATTGGTTTTATGTCCCGAATGTACCGTTTTTGCTCAATGGGCAAACCCGACGTTCTTATGTGATGTGGCGAGAATTTATTGCCCCGTTGATTGTCTTAGAATTTGTCTCTGGGGACGGTAGTGAAGAACGAGATAAAACTCCTTTGAAGGGTAAATTTTGGATTTATGAGCAGGTGATTCGTCCTGCCTTCTACGGCATTTATGAAGCGAGTAAAGCCAGCCTAGAAGTTTATCATCTGATTGAAGGAGAGTATCAGATTTTACCAGCAAATGAACGAGGACATTATCCTATAGTTGCTTTGGGTGTTGAATTAGGCTTATGGCAGGGAAAATATCAGAATGTGGAATTACCCTGGTTGCGTTGGTGGGATTTACAAGGTAATTTGTTGTTGAGTGGCGATGAAAGAGCAGAACAAGAATCCCAAAGAGCAGAACAAGAATCCCAAAGAGCAGAACA
>NZ_JAVRCE010000114.1:0-4934 GCF_034530915.1 Nostoc sp. DedQUE09 | reverse complement strand
AAAGAGCAGAACAAGAATCCCAAAGAGCAGAACAAGAATCCCAAAGAGCAGAACAGGAATCCCAAAGAGCAGAACAGGAATCCCAAAGAGCCGATCGCCTAGCTGCCCAATTGCGATCGCTTGGCGTTGAACCAGAAATCTAATACCGTACTACAAATTACGAATTACGAATTACGAATTACGAATTAAAAAAGGGCTGGTGTAAAAGAGTCATCTGTGGCTTAATTTGTTTAGACACAAATTTTACTGCTACCAGGGTAATCACGATGACAAATAGACCTCCTTCCGAACCGGAGTCATCCCCAAAAACTGCCCTTGGCTTTGATGAATTTATAGCCATTTTGGTTGCCTTCACCACTATCGGAGCGATTCTTTTTTGGTCATTGTCCCGCAGAGATTCTAGCTGGAACTTAAACGGGCTGCTGTTGCCTTCCTCCACTCCGTCTCCTAGTGTTCGACCAAATCCAGTATTGCCCTCTCCTACTGCCAAGGTAGAACCTTATACAGTCCCCAACAACGTTTTGCCCTATTCTTCACCTGAAGCTGTTGTTGAACCCAAGACACCTTCATTCCCAACTAACAGCGCAACCCCTTACCGCGCAATGTTACCATCTATTTTGGTAATCCCAACTCAATCCCCACAACCACAAACACCTGTATCTCCTGCAACAGAACTTGAGTCATCACTCAAATCATCAGCGTTGCCTTTAGTAACTCCGGCAAAACCAAAATCAATCATTCCGCCACCAATTGCATTTAACGATGTGCCCAATGACTTTTGGAGTCGGCGTTTTATAGACGTTCTTTCTGCCCGTGGGATTCTCAAAGGGTTTCCTGATTATTCTTTTAGACCAAATCAGGCTGTAAATCGCGCCGAATTTGCTGCCATACTAGAAAAAGCCTTTGACCAAGAACCGTCTAAGACTGCGATCGCATTTCAAGATGTACCAACAAAATTCTGGGCAACTCCAGCAATTAACCAAGCCATCAGTGCGGGTTTTCTCAAGGGCTACCCGAAAAAAACCTTCAAACCACAACAAAATATTTCACGAGTACAAGTTTTAGTTGCCCTTGTCAGTGGGCTGAATTTAAAAGCACCCACTTCCCCAAATCAGATTATCAGTGTCTATAAAGATGCTAAAGATATTCCGCCTTATGCTATCGCCAAAATCGCTGCTGCTACAACCAATGGTTTGGTAGTTAACTATCCAAATCCCCAAGTCCTCGATCCAAACAAAGTAGCTAGTCGGGCGGAAGTGGCGGCGATGATTCATCAAGCTTTAGTCAAACGGGGCAAATTGCCGACAATTACATCTCCTAATATAGTGCGATCGTCGCCCAAAATATCTTCAGAACTTCCACAGAGTCCAAAAAAACCGACCCCAAAAGCTAAATTGACCACCGGAGGTTCGCCTCAACAATAATTACTAATTCGTAATTAAACCAAGGATCGTAGGAAGCAACTTCTACGAGTACTAGCGTTATGGGTGTAGTTTTGATATTACAAATTGTTAAAAATTTCGTCAGGAATTTTCAGAGAAGTCTGAACGCCGACTTCCGGCATTCAGACTTCATGATTTGGAATTAGAGCGTACTTCTACACAGGAGCAAGCTACGCGTAGCGTCTGGTAGAGAAGCAATAATTAGATATTAAGCTTCTGGAATTTGTTTACCGACAACTTGTGATTTAAGAGTGGTGATTTCACTAGTTAACTCTTTCCTGGTTGAGGCTTTGAGTAAATAGCGGTAAACAAACCAGGCAGAGTAACCAATACCAATCAACTCAAAAGTAGGTGCCACCAAAGGGATATCATTCAAAGCATCTAATATTGCCAAGAGTACCTTAACAGCAACAATTGATCCTACAATTAAACCAACTGTTACCAGGGGTTGCTTATATTGATTAAAGAAGCTTCCCAGATATTCTGGTAATGTTGCTAAAAAGGTAGAAATTTGCTCTCCGTATTTTACCCATTCGTCTTGAGGCTGTGCCGGAGGCTGGAGTTTGGTGATGGTTCCCGTTTGGTTGTTGATCTCTGCCACTGTAGTCTCTTTAGATGCGTTTTCGGTAAATTCTTGTTCTGGCATTTTCACTCCTATTAATTTGACAGTTGAGTTTTTCTAATCTGGATAATTACAACCAAAAGGTTGTTGATTAGGTAATGTACTTATGTATCAGTACAATTTGGTGAAAGGCACAAAAAGATTTTAGTGTCCTATAACCATAGTTGCCCCGTACTATCTACTGCATCAACTACAAGGTAGACAGTCAGTAGGAGGATAGAACTCAGAAGGCAGCAGGATGTATTATAATCAACTTCCTGAGTTCTATTTTTGGAATCAACTGGAATCCTCAGGTTGTGATTATCCCATTCCGTGTCATTTGCTCATAATCGTACTAAATCTAAGTACAAATAATGCAAAAATCACTCCACTTCTCATTTATATAAGCCTAGAAGCCGATTTTAGCCGATATTAAAGCTATCTTAAGCCGCGTTTGTCAATTAACGCATTCGTATTGATATTAATACGTAATAAAGATTTTTCTGTGTTCATATAGACTAGACTTTTAAGCTGTTTTATGATATGTATGCCTGGGATGAGGGAGCAGGGGAGCAGCACTTCGGCTACGCTCAGTGACCGGGGGGCAGGGGAGCAGAGGGGCAGAGGGGCAGAGGGAGAATAACTCATTACTCATTACTCATTACTCAGCACTCCTAACGCCCAATGCCCCATCCCCAACAAGTATCAAACCTTTTGTTTTTTCCTGATTGTATTAATTTTATAAGGAAGCAGTAAGGTAGAGTAGTGGCTTAGGCGATCGCAAGAACTCATTGCTTGCTATCAACCGCATATTGTGGAAAGTAGTGTAGTAAGGGAAAGATGCTCTCAGGAGGGTCTTTAGTGCAGGAAACTATATCGTTGCTCCTAAAAAAGTAAATTCTCTTAAACTTGGTAATTATACTTATAAAATTTGTTGTAAAAATTACTTATCTTATTTAAGATGATGCTAATTATCTAGCAAGCAACGATTTGCTCTTGCGATAAAAGAAGATAATGTAGATGTTAATGACTAATTAAGGTATTTTGACAATCTAGACTAATTTGATTATTTTTGCGGGAAGGCAAGGAGGTTTGAGAAATGCCAACTCAAAAGCCAACCCCTATCTACAGCAGTTCAGAAAGCAAAAAAGTGTCAGCCGAAGAGCCATCGACAGACGAACTCCCAACTATAGAATTTCCCTCAAGAGGGAAGCTCAAAGCCAGTTCTTGGCGTATCCATCAAAAAATTGGCTATGGGTACTTTGTAGCTATCGGAATTGGCTTTTTTGGCTCACTGACTGGGTTAGTGATTGCTAATTACTACCGGGGAAGGGAAGTTAGACAATTTAATCAAGCTTATGAACAAGGACAACTACTGAGTAATTATAAAGATGCAGTAGTAGGGGCGCAATTACATAGTTCTAACCTAGTTGCTGTATTGGATAATTCACAACAACTGCAAAACAAAAAAGCTGATTTTCTGAAGAATGTTGAAAAAGCCAAGCAACTAGAGTCAAAAATTGGCGGATTTCTCGATAGTAAACCTAAAAGACTAGCAGCAACAAGTTCGACTTTACAGACCTTATTGCTGGATTATAAAACTAATTTAAAAGCCTACGTTGACCAAATCGAGGTCGTCTTACAGAAAATTGACTCCCCAAAAGTGCAGCCTCAGAAGATTTCCTCTGCCCGATCGCAGTTATTAACAATAATGCGTGGTGAAACAGCCATGCGGCTAGACCAGCTTTCTCAAAACTTGACTAACATCCTGCAAACTGCTGAATATCAGGAGCAAGAAAGGCAAAGAGCCGTTGAGCAGGCGAGAATAGTTGAACGATTCATCGTGATCGCGAGTATGCTGGTTTCGGTAGCGATCGCAGCCATTGTTGCTTGGCGTACTAGTCGAGCGATCGCTGAACCAGTTATCACTGTAACCCAAGTAGCAGAACAAGTTGCCAGGAAACATAATTTCGATTTGCGAGCGCCCGTCACCACTGAAGATGAAATTGGGCTACTCGCCAAATCTCTAAATCGTCTGATTGAGCGAGTATCCGAGCGAACAAAAGAACTACAACAAGCTAAAGAATTAGCTGAAGCTGCTAGCAAGGCAAAAAGCGTATTTTTGGCTAATGTTAGCCACGAATTACGCACACCATTAAATGCTGTCATTGGACTAAGCCAACTACTAGAAGACGACGCTACCGATCTCGGTTTATCGCCAGACTTTATCACCGACTTAGAAACAATTAACGCTGCTGGTAAGCATCTACTGCACTTGATTAACGAAATCCTCGACTTGTCAAAAATTGAAGCGGGGAAAATGGCCCTGTATCCTGAGACATTCGAGATTGCAACGCTGATTCATAACGTTGTTCTCACAGTCAAACCAGCTATAGAAAAAAATGCCAATGTTTTAGAAGTGGATTTTGATGAGCAACTTGGCACTATGTACGCCGATCAAACTAGGATGCGGCAGGTATTGTTAAACTTACTCAGCAACGCCAGTAAATTTACTACAAACGGCAAGATAACGCTGACAGTCAACAGAGAAAAGGATGAATTCCGATCAGATGCTCCTTTGGGCAGCATTATTTTCACTGTTACCGACACAGGTATCGGTATGTCTAACCGTCAACAGCAGCAGTTATTTCAACCTTTTACACAAGGTGATACCTCGACTACGAAAAAGTATGGAGGTACAGGACTGGGGTTGGCAATTAGCCGCCACTTTTGCCAGATGATGGGTGGTGAAATTATTGTCAAAAGTCAGCCAGGAATTGGTTCTACTTTCACTATTCGTCTGCCAATGACTGTGCAGGATTGAATGGGGCATTAGGAGTGCTGAGTGTTGAGTGCTGAGTGCTGAGTGCTGAGTGCTGAGTGCTGAGTGC
>NZ_JAVRCE010000113.1:0-12218 GCF_034530915.1 Nostoc sp. DedQUE09 | reverse complement strand
GAGTCTTTGAACTCCGTTAACGAGTCTTTTATACTCGTGAATGAGTCTTTGAACTCCGTTAACGAGTCTTTTATACTCGTGAATGAGTCTTTGAACTCCGTTAACGAGTCTTTTATACTCGTGAATGAGTCTTTGAACTCCGTCAGCGAGTCTTTTATACTCGTGAATGAGCCTTTGAACTCCGTCAGCGAGTCTTTTATACTCGTGAATGAGTCTTTGAACTCCGTTAACGAGTCTTTTATACTCGTGAATGAGCCTTTGAACTCCGTTAACGAGTCTTTGATACTCGTGCAAAGGACGCAAAGGACGCAAAGAAAGAGAAGAAATATATCTATAAAATGAAGCGAAGCGGTGCGTTAGTCCTTGGTGTAACGCATCATACCAAAACACTAAAGGCGTAAAAATAAAAAAGGAGTTAGGAATAAATAACTCCTAACTCTTATACAGATGCGATTAATCGCGTCTCTAATTTTTACAACGCACAAGTCAACTCGCCGGCTTTTTGACTAAAGCGGTGATTTTCCCGATAATCTACGGGACAATCTATCACGGCGGGTACATCCTGAGCGAGGGCTTCTTTGAGGGTGGGAATCAAATCTAAAGCTGATTCAACTCGGTAGCCTTTTAAACCCATACTTTCGGCTAATTTGACAAAATCAGGATTACTAAAATGCACAAAGGATGAGTTTCCTTTACCAAATTGATTTTCTTGCTTCCACTCAATTAACCCATAGCCACCATCATTAAAAATGATGGTGACAAAGGGCGTACCGACACGCAAGGCTGTTTCTAATTCTTGAGAATTCATCATAAAACCGCCATCACCTGTAACAGCAACGACTTTGCGCTTAGGATGAACGAGTTTTGCTGCTAAAGCTCCAGGAATGGCAATACCCATAGCTGCGAAGCCGTTGGAAATTATGCAAGTATTGGGGCTATGGCAATGATAATGACGAGCCATCCACATTTTATGTGCGCCAACATCAGAGATGACGATATCATCTGGGCCCATCACTTGGCGTAAGTCATAAATTAACTTTTGCGGCTTAATAGGAAATCCGTCATCATGGGCATACTGTTCGTAATCAGCCCGAATCTCTGTCCTTAAACTAATGGCAAAGGGATCGGGTTTACCTTGTCGGTCTGCTAATTTTAAGATTTCATAGAGGGAATCTGAAATATCTCCCACGACTTCGGCGTTGGGAATATAACTACTATCAATCTCTGCCGGATTTACCCCAATATGCACAATGGGAATTTCACCATTACGATTCCATTTCTTAGGGGAAAACTCAATCAAATCATAGCCGATCGCAATTACTAAATCTGTGTTATCAAAGGCACAGGTAATGAAGTCTCTTTGCTGTAATCCCACTGACCACAAAGCTAGTTGATGTGTGTAGGGAATCACGCCTTTACCCATGAAAGTATTGGCAACAGGTATATTCAACAAGGTGGCAAATTGCGTTACGGCATCACTTGCGTGAGCGCGAATTGCCCCATTTCCGACTAAAATTAATGGGTTAACTGCTTGGCAAATTGCGGCGGCGGCGGCCCGAATGCTAGCAAAAGATGCATAAGTTTTTTCGCTATTATCCTTACGCAAAGGTTTGCCTTCGACGAGCATAGCAGCAATATTTTCTGGCAAATCGATGTGAACTGCGCCAGGTTTTTCAGATTGCGATCGCTTAAATGCTTTCCGCACTACTTCGGGTGTAATACTCGGTCGCACAATCTGCTTATTCCACTTGGTGACAGGTGCAAACATTGCCACCAAATCTAAATATTGATGGGATTCAATATGCATTCTATCTGTTCCCACTTGACCGGTAATCGCCACCAAGGGCGCACCATCGAGGTTAGCATCTGCTACCCCAGTCATCAAGTTGGTTGCCCCAGGGCCAAGAGTAGAAAGACATACCCCGGCTTTCCCTGTTAAGCGCCCGTAGACATCAGCCATGAATGCTGCACCCTGTTCATGACGAGTCGTAATAAATTTAATCGAAGAATGTTTTAGCGCTTCCAAAACGTGCAGGTTTTCTTCGCCAGGGAGTCCAAAAATATATTGCACTCCTTCATTTTCTAGGCACTGCACCAATAATTCTGCTGTATTCATTTTATTTCCTAACTAGCAACGAATAAGACTTTAGTCATTAGTCATTTGTCCTTTGTCCTTTGTCCTTTGCCATTTGTTCTTTGACTAATGACTAATGACCAATGACCAATGACTAATCATTTAACCCACACGGTTTTAACATTGACAAACTCATGTATACCTTGGATACTCAATTCTCTGCCATATCCAGAACGTTTGATGCCACCAAAGGGCAACCGAGGATCGGATTTAACCATACCGTTGATAAATACGGCACCTGCTTCGATTTCTTCAACTAAGCGATCGCTCTCTTGGTTGTTGGTTGTCCAAGCACTTGCACCTAAGCCAAAGGGTGAGTCATTAGCGAGTTTAATGGCAGCATCAATATCTGGAACCCGGAATAACAAGGCTACCGGGCCAAAGAATTCTTCTTTGGCGATTGGTGTGTCGATGGGGATATCTATGATAATCGTTGGTGGATAAAAGTTTCCAGGACGATCTGATAAAGGATGTCCACCGGTGATGACTTTACCACCGCTGCTAATAGCACCTTGCACTTGTTGGTCTAAATCCTGGAGAATACCAGGTGTTGCCAGTGGCCCTAAATCGGTATCTGGTTGCATAGGATCGCCTATTTTTAGCGCCTCAAATTTTTCTAAAAGCAATTTTTCAAATTTGTCTGCGATCGCTTCTGCGACAATAAAACGTTTCGCTGCAATACATGATTGCCCGTTATTCAACATCCGCGCTGTAGTAGCTGTGACAACTGCTGTCTCTAAGTCAGCACTTTCTAACACAATAAACGGGTCACTTCCTCCTAATTCCAAAACTGTTTTTTTAATTTGTTTGCCGGCGGCAACGGCGAGGGATGCCCCCGCTGGTTCGCTTCCGGTCAAGGTAGCAGCTTTTACGCGGTCATCAGCCATTAAATCGGCAACTTTGGCAGCGCCTATTAATAGAGTTTGAAACGCACCTTCAGGAAAACCTGCCCGTCGGATAATCTCTTCAATTGCCAAGGCGCACTGCGGCACATTGGAAGCGTGTTTGAGTAAGCCGACATTTCCCGCCATTAGCGCTGGTGCAGCAAAGCGGAACACTTGCCAGAAGGGGAAATTCCACGGCATGACCGCGAGAATCGCACCTATTGGTTGATAACGTACAAAACTCTGGCTGGCATCAGTTTTTACACTGACATCAGCTAGAAAACTAGGGGCGTGTTCGGCATAGTAACGACAGACGGCGGCGCATTTTTCGACTTCTGCGATCGCAGCTTTAAATGGCTTACCCATCTCTAGAGTCATTAACTTAGCCAAGTCTGCTTTGTCTTGCTCTAAAATCTCAGCAGCCTTTTGCAGCCAATGCGATCGTTCAGAGAAACTAGTCTGACGATATTGTTCAAAAGTCCGATCAGCTAAATCGAGTTTAGCGGCAATTTCTGCATCATTGAGCGCCTCAAAGGTTTTGAGCGTCTCCCCAGTGGCGGGATTAATGGTGGCGATCGCCATTACCTGACCTCCCGTTAAAAAATAGCTTCGGTAGGCTTCCTAGTGTTACACAGATCAATTCTGGAAGCTACCACCCAAATTCTAGTCTTTTAACCCGGAATTGGTTGCTTAATATTACAATTTTGCAATTTTAATTGAATGAAATTATACCAATCAACAAGTATTAATATTGATGAATTAAATACAAGTAAAGTTGCTATAATTTGCACAATTGAGGAATCAAGCCATGACTCAAGTCTTACGCAAACTAGTCACATTCGATGAATTCGTTGCTAAATATCCAAATAACACAGGACAACGTTACGAACTATATGATGGAGTAATAATTGAGATGCCGCCACCTACAGGCGACCATGAAGAGGTGATTGGATTTTTAGCCACAAAAATCACTTTAGAATATAGTCGCTTAAATCTTCATTATTTCATTCCTAAAACAGTATTCGTCAAACCAGTTGAGAAAGAATCTGCTTATTCCCCAGATGTCCTAATATTAAATCAGCCTAATTTAGTTAATGAACCTCTGTGGAAAAAAGAATCAACTGTTACTCAAGCAGCATCAATTCCTTTAGTAATTGAGGTGGTAAGTACCAATTGGCGTGATGATTATCTAAAAAAATACGCTGATTATGAAGAAATGGGAATTCCTGAATACTGGATTGTAGATTATGCTGCATTGGGCGGTAGAGAATTTATTGGCAAACCTAAACAACCTACTCTTTTGGTTTGCTGTTTAGAAGAAGGTGAGTATCGCATTAGTAAGTTTCGAGGAGATGACCGTATCCAGTCGCCAACTTTTCCAGAGTTGAATTTGACCGCAGAGCAAATTTTTCGCGCTGGCACGGTCAGCTAAATTGAGTATATTATGCCTAGCCAATACCTAAAGATTAATAATTGGAGCAATGATTGTTGGTACTGGTTGCAATTTTGTCTGATAAACCTTAACTAATCGCTCAATACCTTTGAAACGATAATCTCCCATTTCTTGGAAGTCTGAGGGTTCTGAAAGCATTTTATGGGTGGCTTCACTAATCACGCATTCACTAGGGGGACAAACTGCTTCCATCCGAGCAGCAAGATTAATCGTTGCGCCTAATGCCGTATAATCTACCCTTTGGGAACTACCGACATCTCCCACCACAGCTTTCCCGCTATTAATTGCAATACGTAATTGCAGGGGTTCGTGCCAAAAACCATTGGCATTTAGATGTTCGAGACGAGTGAGCATTCCCTTAGCAGCAGTAACAGCGCGATCGGCATGATCTGCTTGCGGTTCTGGAGCGCCAAAAAATGCCATAATGCAATCGCCAATATATTTATCTAAAGTGCCGCCGCAACCAAACACTTCTTTTAGCATTTCTTCAAATAAATTATTTAATAGTTGAGCGATCGCTGTTGGTGTTAATCTTTCAGAAATTGCCGTAAAGCCAACTAAATCGGCAAACAAAATACTGATTTCGCTCTCGGCGGGAGCTAAACGACCACCCGGTAATCCGCCCACAGATATCAACTGCTGTACAACTGCTGGAGAATGATAGCGTTCTAGTCGGTGACGAATCATCTCTTCAGTTTTGAGTTTCTCTACCAGTAGCCAACGCTGCACGCTAGAAGCAACAAGGTTTGCTAAAGCTGAGAAAAAGCTTAATTCTTCCTCACCTTCATTTGCCCAATGGTAAGAAGAAAAATTGGCATCGGCATATAGTACGCCCACAACTTTATTTTCATCCCATAAAGGCACTGCCATCGCGCTACGAATGCCTTTGACTAAAATACTCTGTTCGCTAGCAAACCGTTCATCCTGATGAGTATCACCGGTTTGAATAACTACTTTTTCCTCAAATACTTTTTGACAGATAGTACGACTAATCCAACTACCATCAGAGGGAAGATGTTTCTGTTGAGAAATATTTCTAGTGGCAGCATTCATTAATTCTAACTGGCCGCAACCATTGACATCAATTAATAATGCCAAGCGATCGATACTATCAAGGTAACGAAAAACTACTTGCTGCACCTGAGAAAAAATCTCTTCTATAGACGCGGCTGCACAAAGATTTTTTGCTATGTCCACTAAGTCTTTGAGACGGGCAATGGTTTTGTCCTTATTGCTGATGTTGCCATCCTTACTATCAGCTGCGATCCATTGCTGTTGTAATTGTTCAACATTGTGAAGGATGGTTCTTTGCTCATTAATGTCCGAAATTTCGGCATACTCTGGTGTCAGTTGAGAAACAGGGGTTGTGAGCAGCACTACCAGGCTAACATTGCCCAGCCAGATGATATCGCCGTGATGTAACTCTTGGGGATAGTTAACCAGATATTTATTGACTTGCGTCCCGTTTTTGCTGCCCATATCCTCAATAGTCCACACACCGTCAGCCGTTTTTACTAGGCGAGCATGGTTGCGGGATACTCCACCAAAAGGTAAGTACAAGTTACATTCCGGCAAACGACCAATTGTAAATACATCTTGGTCAACTGCGATCGTGGTCTCGGTATCTCCCTCTTGTAGGCGTAACGTGAGTTCAGTCATGAGTGTGATAGATCCATCGAAGCTAGAGGTCAAGCAACTCTAAGGTAAGTTATACCCTACAGGTTAACCTTCACCTTTTGTTTATGACACTGTTAACTGCATTCCGACAACTGTATTTCAGTAGTGCTGAGTGCTGAGTGCTGAGTGCTGAGTGCTGAGTATAACCTTGTAGTTAAAACTACACGAATGCCAACGCCAAGGGCAAACAGAACTTGGCTCTTAGGGGCGCGACTACCCTATATGCTGAGTGCAATTAATTTTACTTTTTACTCAGCACTCAGCACTATTTTGGTGACAGATATTACAAAGTATTGGATTAAAAGTCTCTGGCACAACTCCAAAAGACTTGTGTGTACAACGAAAATTTGTACGCGATAGGAATGGAAGTGAGGTTTTCCATAACCCTTGAAAAATCAATCTATTGAACAGCTAACGAATATTAGCGATCGCGTTTAGCAGAACGACGCGATGCCGACGAACGAGCGCCAGGTTTCTCGCCATTAGTGGCAGGTGGCGCTGCTTTACGTTTAACCGATGTCTGTGGTAACGGTTTAGGAGTACGAGCCGGACGCTTCTCACTTCCGGGCTTGGCTCTTTGTTGCCGTACATTTGCGATTGGTTCGGGGTTGGTATCGGGGTTGGGCGCAAAACCAGCAACCACTTCCTTCGGCAAGCGTTGCTCAATCAGTTTTTCGATATCTTTCAATAGATGCTGTTCATCGATGCACACTAGCGATACAGCTTCACCTGATGCGCCAGCGCGACCGGTGCGACCAATACGATGAACATAATCTTCTGGTACATTGGGCAAATCAAAGTTAACAACATGGGGCAGTTCGCTGATGTCAAGACCCCTAGCAGCAATGTCTGTCGCCACCAATACTTGTAAGGTGCCATTTTTGAACTTGGCCAGAGCGTTAGTACGCACCGGCTGGCTCTTATTACCGTGGATTGCCAAGGCTTGAATGCGGTCTTCGCCCAACTGCTTCACCAAACGATCAGCGCCATACTTGGTGCGAGTGAACACTAGTACTTGATACCAATTATCTCGCCGAATCAGATGAGCAAGTAATTGGCGTTTTTTGTCACGGTCTACTTGGTAAACTTTCTGTGCGATCGTGTCGGCGGTAACGTTGCGGCGTGCTACCTCAATCATCGTCGGATTATTGAGTAGTCCGGCGGCTAGTGCCTTAATTTTGTCTGAGAAAGTAGCGAAGAATAGCAAATTCTGTCGCTGTTTGGGCAGGAGTGAAAGGATGCGGCGGATATCATTAATAAAACCCATGTCCAGCATCCGATCGGCTTCATCCAGCACCAAAACCTCAATCTGCGATAAATTCAGCGTACCCTGCTGTACGTGGTCTAGTAGTCGCCCTGGAGTAGCGACCAAAATATCCACTCGACTCCTCAAACGCTGTTTTTGCAGATTAATACTGACTCCGCCAAACATCACCATTGAGTTAAGATTTAAGTATTTGCCGTACTCGCGCACGCTTTCTTCCACTTGTGCAGCGAGTTCGCGAGTCGGGGTGAGAATCAACGCCCGGATTGGTGGGTATCCATTAGGCGTACCTTTGCTCTTATTAGACGACAATCGATGCAAGAGCGGCAGTGTAAAACTAGCGGTCTTTCCAGTGCCAGTTTGTGCCCCAGCTAATAAATCTTTACCTGACAAGACAGCAGGAATGGACTGCATTTGGATTGGCGTGGGTTCCGTGTACCCTCGTTCGGTAACAGCACGGATAATTTCATTGGACAAGCCGAGATCGGAAAAAGACATAAGACTCCAAAAATAACATCGGCCTGTCGCCAATCATGGCGTCAGTCTTAGGCGGACGGATAAAAATCATTGAAAAGCTGGATGGGCAGTAGCGCAAAGACTGAGAGCGAGTGCCGCAGTCCCTCATTCTATCAGATTGCCCTCTATTGTGTTGTTAAAGTTGCTCTGATTCAGTGTTGTGTTAAATTAGCATTACCTGCTTGTAAAGCAAAGTATTGAACAAATGGGAGAAATTCATTATCGCAATCCAAAAGCAACTGATTAATTCACAAATCAAATCACCTAGCGTCTTTTTGATTGACCATGAGAATAACAATCGTGGTCTGATCGACACCAATGAGGCGTTACAGCTAGCTGAAAGCTTAGAGCTTGACTTAGTTGTAGTCTCTCAAGGTAAAGACGCTCCAATCGCGAAGATTCTCAACTATGGCAAGCTTCAGTATCAAAAGAAAAAACGTCAGAGCCAAAGTGCTAGACCCACGGTAAAGGAAGTTCGATTCGGTCTAAACGTGGGTTTAGCTGATTACAATTTACGCATCGAACAAGCAGGTCAGTGGTTGAGTAAAGGCGATTCTGTCAAGTTTGCCATTCGTTTACGAGGCCGAGAACATCAATATCGTGACAAAGCGGGAGAGATGCTAGACCGAATTGCAAACGATCTTAGTAAAGTAGGTAAAATCCAGTCGCTGGATAAACGTGCCCTAGTTATTCAAGTCATTCCTGCCTAGTTATCTTGCGATCGCTAGAGGATTATTTGTAACAGCTTGTAAAGAACGAAAAAACCCGGAGGCAACACTGTAGCTTCTATGGAAAAAACATTGACATTCTCCCCATTCAAGACAGCAAGGGGATTTTTTCGTTGTGCATTGAGTCACACTTGCACAGAGCTATAGTGGAGATGAGGATGGAACCTTAAACCAGTGGGGGATGTCATAACCCCAACTACTGGGACATCGAAACATCCCAGATCCTGTCTACGAATATTGATAAAGCCAAACCCATTTCTATGGGACTCAAAGCCGCACTAACATTTATAAGTGCGGTTTTTGGTTTTATGTCGTGTACTGCAATATGAATTAATAGCTTTTAAGTTGAAAGCAAGAGAGTTTTACGCATAACAGAGGTACTGGGGGATTGAAAATTCTCTTTATCGGCAGTTAGAAAACCGTTCCACAATATCCTTTACTGTCTTATAACTTAGATGAAACTGCTGGGCAATCTGGCGGCTAGAATACCCTTCCTCGATCATTGTTAAGACTTGAAAAGCATACTTATCTAAGTATTTTAAATCATCCATATAATTTTTCGACCTTTTGTATAGGGTTGGGTAAAAATCCGTATTATTTAGATGGAAGAATTATTGTAAAACAAGCTCTTACAGTTGGATCAGAGCAACTAAATTTATTTATGGTTACTGAGCGTAGTCGAAGTATGGGGTTTAAAATTTTTGACTTTTGACACTTCGACTCTGCTCAGTGTTAACTTTTGACTTCCCCAAAGGGGCTGACCGTGCTTAATCTTATCTAAAAAAATTACTCTTTTTGCAAAATTTATTCTTCTATCTAGTGAACTTGTGAAGGCAGATAAACTATGGTTTAATGTTAAGTTTGCTAGTAATAAGGGATACAGAGCAAAAGTACCAGGATTTCAGCGTAGTTATTAAAATAACCTCAATGCCTATCTCCAGCTAGATGAGTATTTTATCTATGCTTAGAAATGCTTTAAAAAAAATTGAGTTAGAAATGGAAATCCTAGACTTGCCGGAAAGTTTGATATATAAGGATTATAGGCAGGAAAGACCTCTAAACTTCCGGTTTGTTCAAAGCTAGGGGCTAAGAATTCGTGGCAACTCTCGTAGCGGACTTTCATAATGTTGTACGGAATCGTACTGACTGGGAGCGGCTGAGTGTTCTAGTCTTTAATTAATACTTAAGTGTAGGCAATCCCGAAGTTATAAAAATTTGAAATCAAATTCATCGATAGTAATATCCTTTAACTTCTGCTTGCTAGGCTAGAACCCAGTAACGAGAAATTAAGGGATAAAACCCATTAGGAATTGGTTCACAGTCTTTTTCTTTCTATTCAGGGATTGAAACTTAGATGCGACCTGAATTGATAATAAACCTAGATATTATGTTTGCCCAGCAGTTACAGTCAGTGCAAGGGCGTTTAGCTAACTTGTGCCAAGATACGAACACCGCAGTACAGCCAGAAGCCGATTTGCTGCTAGCAGTCTTGAAAGAAGTTGATATTGCTTCAAAAACACTAGAGATAGCTACGGAACAGTTGTTTGAGCAAACTCAAAAATTGGGAAATGTACAAGCACGGCTTAGAGAGGAATACAAGCGCTACCAAGACCTGTTAAACTTCATACCAAATGCTTACTTGGTGACTGACATACAAGGGAAAATTCTGTCAGCTAATCGTGTCACTGCCACACTGTTCAATCTTCAACAGCGATTTTTGGTCAACAAACCGTTAGTCTGTTTCATTGCAATAGAAGAACGTCAGGCGTTTCGTTCCCAACTAAACCAGATGCATAGTTCTGAATGTGACTATGTGCAAGAGTGGATATCACGGATACAACCGCGTGACTGTGAGCCTTTTGAGGCTGCTATGACTGTAGCTTCTGTACGTGATGTTAAAGGCAAGTTAACAGGCTTGCGCTGGATGGTGCGCGATATGACTCACGTCTGGCAACAGCCTCAATTAGCCTTAGAAAGGCCAGAAGGGCTTTATCCGTTATCTGCTCTTTAGCTTAAACTTTAGCAGGCGATCGTATTCCTTTTTGATTACCTCATAACACTCACAAGAAGCCTCTTGTAGTCCCTGCCGATCAACGATTTGGATTTTCTTTCGGCTGCATTTGATCAGACCTTTTTTTTCCAAGAGGTGGGCGGTTTCGGTGACGCCAGAACGGCGCACGCCCAGCATGTGGGAGAGGAACTCATGGGACAGGATCAGTTCATCCGAGTAGAGACGGTCACTGGACTCAAGCAACCAACGGGCCATGCGTTTTTCTATAGTATGAGTGCGGTTGCAGGCAACATTCTGCGAGATTTGCGCGATATAAGCTTGTGTGTATTTGAGCATCACGTCCCGCAGCGGCTTATTGGTGTCGAACTCAGCCAACAGCAGATGTGCCTTCATTTTCACCGCGTTGCCGGGAACCTGAACGATGTACTCGGTCTGCGTCATCTCGCTCCCACCCATGAAGGCGTTGATCCCTACCATCTCCCGGCTTCCGACTACTCCGGCTTCAATCGTCCTACCGTCTATCATTGTGACGGTGACTGAGATTAGGCAGGTAAGAGGGAAGTAGACTTGTTCGATAGTTTCGCCGGGTCGGTTGAGTACCTCACCGGATGAAAGCTCGACCTCGTGCATTTTGTTTTCTATCTGCTTGTATACGTCGCGGGGCAGGGCGGCGAGCAGAGTGTTTTCAGTAGCCATATTTTTATTAAAGCTTGTTTATTAATTATTTTTAATATTGTTAAGCTATGGCATCCGAAAACCCAATACGGTTCGGTTAAAGGGGAAAGGGAAAGGGGGAAAAAACTTTTAACCCTTAACCTTTAACCTTTTCCCCAAAGGTAATTCTGAGTTCAAAATGCTTATCCGAACCGTATTGTCCGAAGACCTATAAATATAACTACGGGAGGTTGGCCAATTTTCAAAAGATATTAGCCAGCAGTTTTTTAATAATTAACTGATAGCTTTTTAGGTTTTCACGCCAAGTAAACTTTTGCAATCCGTATTAATAAAACGTATTTTTTCCTTATTGTATCCCGCCCCCGGATTTCTCACAAGTGAGAAATCCGGGTCAAATATTCTGACGTTGAGTTATATGATGTCTGCTTGATTACTACTTATTAAACCCGGAAAACTCCACCCCGCTAAAGCTGTGCTTTGTCTCCCCTCCCGAAAAGCCTACGGTGTACACACCAGTCTGAAATAGCTGATTAGCCAAGGTTTTACCCCACCCTAACCCTCCCCTTATAAAGGCTACGGTGTACACACAAGTCTGAAACAGTTCACTCATCAGAGTTTAAGCGTAAGTTTTACCCCTCCCTAATCCTCCCCGTATGTATTGGGGAGGGAACTGTATTTCTAGTTTCCCCCCAATGCATCTACGGTGTACACACAAGTCTGAAGTTGTTCAAGAATCTGGGTTTTACTCCACCCTAACCACTGCTTGAATTCAATAAACAACCACCCGAATTCAATAAACGACTACCCGAATTCAATAAACGACCACCCGAATTCAATAAACGACTACCCGAATTCAATAAACGACTACCCGAATTC
>NZ_JAVRCE010000112.1:0-12613 GCF_034530915.1 Nostoc sp. DedQUE09 | reverse complement strand
TTTCAAGCCTTTGAGCAATCAACACTGTCCTAATCTATGTGACTACGGCTATACTTGTCGGGTTTTGGGGAAGGAGAAAAGGGAAAGAAAAAACCTTTTCCCCTTCCCCTTTAACCTTTTCCCCCAACCTAATTTTGAATTTTGAAGAATAACGCGCATCCTAAGTTGTTGCTGCTGGTTTCTTTCCATTCTTGCTCTCCACACTGGCAACGAATGACGGTTGCTCATCATTGAGAGTTAGCGACTCCCCTCGCAGTCCCTTACGACGCTGATTTTTAGGAACTCCTCCCGCCATCCCGTACTCTACACTGCTTTTGCCATATCGAGTCCCCACTGCCATTAGCATGTGTTCTGTCATATCTCCCAACTCGCCTTCTGTTTCCAGCATTTCACGATATAATTTATCCAAGCTGGAAAGGGCACTGTTATATGCATTTTCTCTAGTTCGCATCGTTTCAATTAGAGTAGAAAAAGCAGGTAAAGTAAGTCCATTGCCTAAATCTAAACTTGGATCAATTGAGTTGATGCTAGCCGCACGACGCACTGCTTTTTCTAACACTAGAGAAGTTCTTTTTCTCCGAGCCATGATCTACACCTTCTAATAGAGTACGGTTAATATTCTTTACCTTAAAACGCTTCCGTATATATTAGCCTGAGAGAATTCTGGCAAATCTGCAATAGTTTTTGCTACAAGCGCGATATTTGTCAGAAATGCGCGAAATACTGAATTGAGAAAGCAAACTGGGGTTTGAGAAAGTAAAAGCTGCTTTTGCTTGCGGAAAACACTAAAACGAGTAAGTAAAAGCTCATTTGACTTGCGGAAAACACCAAAATGAGAAAGCAAAAGCAGCTTTTGAGTAAGTAAAAGCTCATTTGACTTGCGGAAAACACTAAAATGATTAAGCAAAAGCTGCTTTTGAGTAAGTCAAATGCCATTTTGCTTACTAAATTTGACTTTATCTATATTTTTGCGCTGCAATGACTAGTATTGATCGTTGTGATGGTAGTGCGATCGCCAAGCATAACGCTCAAATGCATCTAAGTATTGCATTCCTCGTAACAATGCACCAACTACTAGTTAGCAGAGATTTGAATTACTGCTGAGAAAAATTTTGATTTTTTACGATAAATTGTTGTTGTGAGTCAAAATTGACGGAGAATAACGCGGCAGCATAACGTTTTTTTAAATCAGCAACACTGGGGAACGTGATTGACGTTGATTTTAGTAAACAGGCAACTTACAATAGTTGACCTACATTTGACTAAAGCTCGGTTCTAGGTGAACCGAGCATTGATTGAGATTTTAATTGATGATCGTCATGGCGCTTAGAGGATGTTTTAAAAGTCCTAAAAAGGATAATTTTTTAGTTCTGCACTGGGTTAAGTAAACGCCAAATTAAGGTTTTAGCTATGTACTAAGATGCAATGCTTTCCTAACTATGAGAGCAAAAAACCTTTTAAAACATCATCTTAGACAAGCGCAATTGCTTTGCTATTAAGACAAAGAAATTTTACTTGCGAGTTAGGTTAAGCAGTTCTTTAGGAGAAGCAAGTAAATCAATAGCCACGAAATAAATTTGACCTTGAGGATCGAGTAAAAATCGCCAAGCAATGTTCATCCCAACATTACCTCCAAACCAAGGAGTTTCGACCGTACCAGTAATTTTATGCTGTGTGTAACCATCTTCTATAGTTTCCGAAACGCCTTTAGTTGGCTTCATCACTAACCCTTGTCCCTCATCTCTTAGGTAGGCAGTGATCGCTTCTCGACCAACAATCGGTTTTTGGAAGGGTGGTTGCAGCGCACCATTAGTAGCAAATAAAGCAACAGCAGCTTCAAAGTTATCTGCATTCATGGCTTCAATGTATTTCAGCACTGTCGGTTCTGTAACTCCTTCAATAGTAAATTGGGGAGTTAGGGATGTACGTGGGAACTTAAAGTTTATGACTTCTGACTCTTTGTTATTAGCCAGAGACGGATCATACCCCATATTTACTACAGTATTGCGCAGTACAGTAATTTGCTGACTCTGATCGATTTTCTGAACAGCTTCTAGCACTGCTTTAACTTGAGTTGACATTTGATAGCCAACTGGCATAGGAGCGACAATACCTTCTTTCATCCACTCTCCTAACTGCCACCAGAATCCCAGCTTGGCATTGACACCAAAGTATGCATAGGAACGGCTAATAGGAGTATCAGCATTACTCGCTAAATCGCTCATTAATTGCGTTTGCTCTTCATGAGACATCTGCTTAATTTCGTTGAATATACCTTCCATTAATTGGAGATTGGCTTTTCCGGGAGCAGCTGGAGTAATTGTACGACCTAGTTCAGCGTAGGCATACCAAAGAAATGCTAGTTGATCCTCAATGCTGAGTTTAGCAAACATTGCTGTAGTAGCTGGAACAGCATCTGCCACTTGAGTGCTAGAGAAAATATTGCGTGCGGAATCGATAGTATAACTCATGCTTATTACCTTAAAGATTTAGCTATTCAGTAGTTGTTTTCGGCTACAATTTTGCAGCTTAGGGAATAAATCTAGAGCATTTTTCCTGGATGACACAATTATCTCTAGATATCCAAATCCGAATCATTATCATTCACTATGGCATCATAACTGGCAAACGTTAACAAAAGACTAAGATTTAGAAGATTTATCTGATGAATATCATTGAAGAAAATGTATATCTACTATTTTTTTCAAATTTATAGTTTAATAAAAGCTTTCTTTAAGAAAATATCTTCCTAAAGAAAGATATGCGGCTATATAGTATCTATCTATATAGATAAATGTACCTGCATTTTCAATTTTTTTAGCGATAAAAATACAATTGGTCAATTGCTCAACTTTGTTTAAAACTGGGCGATAGTATTTCAGATACTGAGGCACGTTAGGGGATGCCGGATTTCTGCCAGATTTATATTCCACCAGAGGCTATTGCTTGAGCGATTGATCCTTTGACTGCACTCAGGGTCAAAGCTGAACGAAGCCGAAGCCTTGACTTTTGACTTCCGCCTTCGGTACTAGGTTATTTAAAGAAAAATTTATTTTATTTGCGATCGCCGTTTAGTTAAAGAATGCTTTGCCTCAATTCGTGAACCAATTGTTTTGAGGTTATTTGTAAGGCAATATAGTCAGTCAATCTTACCTAGACTGGATCAAATAATAGATTATACCTAAAATTATCAAATGAGCCGGGTAGAAGAGATAGAACCATCTAGCTCGCGAACCTTGTTTACCATTGAACTGAAAAACAATGAATCCCGCAACAATTGCCCAACTTTGAAATATATTAAGCATGGATAGGATTACTAAAATAAAAAAGTGAAAAATGCACCAGTAGAACAACCATACTTTGGGTTTGAGTTTGTCTATTAGGGACATCAAGAAAATTACTCCAATCCCATAAGTTCCATATTCAACGCCCAAGCCTTCGGCAACTACTGCACACAAGCTAATAATTATTAATTGCTGCCATAATTGCGGGTAACGCTTTATTAAGCGCAACATCACAAGTCCAAGAACAAGCGTGTAAAGAATATTAAATGATGACCTCTGGAAGACAAAACTATAGATTGGCTGAGATATAATCGCTGTAATTAATAGTCTGCCTCCATAGCGGTATACATTTCGGGTGTGTTTTTCGCCTTTAGCTAAAAGCCATGCAAAAAGGGGAAAGCTCAATCGCCCAATAAAGTGTAAGATTACGAACTCTGGCATTAGCAAATAGCACACATGATCCATAACCATGAACACTGCTGCTAAGATTTTAATGTTAAAAGCTGAAAGTTTAATCACAACGTTACAGTTACCTTAGATTCCTTGATATAAAATCTCTAAAATTTTATTTAATATAAGAGTTATTCAAAATCCTAGCAATTTGATAACATTAACAAAAATGCCAGTGTCTACGACGGTCACTGAGCTTGCTTGCCCTGAGCCTGCGCCGTACCCCTCCGGGGAAGCAAGCTATCGGCAGTGTCTGTCTGCGATACGCTGCGCGTTTGCGTAGCATCCCGCAGGGAACGTAGAGAAGAGTCGAAGTGCAGGCTATTTAGTGACAACCTCTTTAGCAGAGATAACAAAAACACTATGGCAAAGCGTAAGAAAAACAATCTCCAGTGGATTAAAGAAACGCTTGAACTAAAGCCTGACCATCATTGGGAATCTCCATCAGGCTATAAAATATTTGTTGCGAATCGTGGGGCTGTTCGCTTCAATGTTCCCCAGGATTGGGTTTTTGAACCACAAGAAAAATCCTTCAAGTTCCTCGATAAAAAACCCCCCAACGATGATTGCTGTCTAGAAGTATCTTTCAATCCTCTGCCACCCAATGATTGGAGCAAGTTTCCGCTAAAATCTACCTTGAAGAAAGTTCTGGAAAACGACAGCCGCAACATCATTGCTAAGGGAGAAATTATTACCGTCAAGCGCCAAACCGCCAAAATTGTCTGGACAGAGATGAAGTTCATTGACACTCAGGAAGAACCACGCGAAGCTTTTTCGCGGACTTGCATTGCTTTGGGGTCGAATATTCAGTGCTTGATTACATTCGATTATTGGGCAGATCAAGCAGAACAACTAATACCCGTTTGGGATGAAGCGATTCGTAGTTTGACATTAGGGTTGTATATTCGTGACCCCATGACTGGTTTGGCTTTCCCAGACTGAAGCCCAAAAATTATTGCTCAAACTTCCTTGACAAATATAATGAAAACGCTATTCATCTTAGTTGGCCAAAATTGCTGCTCAGGTTAGTTATAACTGGGATCTAGTAATTGATAATTCTCCAGCGTCTGATTTAGAAATTATTCAAGCAATTCAGGCTATTGAATAATTAAGTTGCTGCATCATTTTTAAATAAAAAACTGCTAAACATTCATCAGTCAACAGCCATCACTCCCAATCCCTGTATGCTAAATTGGGAGCGGGATAGTAACAAAGTTACAAAGCTATGGTTTAGGTTCTATATGCCTAACTGGTGCGCCAACCTTTTGCATAAGCGTATACCGCCGAGTCCTTTAAACTATACTATCGTTTGATTAGCTCAGTTGGTAGAGCGATCGACTCATAATCGATGGGTCACAGGTTCGACTCCTGTATCAAACTCCAGGAAGTTAGCTCACTGGTAGAGCAATCGACTCATAATCGATGTGTTGTAGGTTCGATTCCTATACTTTCACCCAAAACCCTGTCCGGGTTAAAAGACAATACCCTTCCAAGGTAGCCAATATGGTACGGATCTTAACAGATTCGAGACCCCTCATTTTCTCAACTCTGCGGTGTAAGTGTTCTGCTATCGGGATTACTCGTAAGGGCGATCTTCGGTAGCGTCAGTTAAGGAGTAAGCGCAACTGCATTTTCCCTAACTTGAGTATGTCCCTTCGTTTGCTACATCTAGTTTTTCTTCGAGATTCTAGATTGGTAAATTGAACGGTATATTTGAGCGCAGTTCTTTTTCTAGATTGTCATTGAGCAGTTTGGGAAAAGTAACGGCAATCTTAATCCAGTTTTGGAGAAGCTTTTGCCCACACCTAAACTGTAAACACTTGCACTTGCAGAGTTAAAAAATATTTTGTATTATGTACAGCAAAAATCTAAGCACTACCCCATTAGCGGCTGGAAGTAATCTAGAAAGGTTGCGAACTGATAATTTAGCACTTTTGCGATCGCATGGTTTAGTTGAATATAATACTGCCGAAGAAATAGCCTTTGCAATGGGAATAAGCTTAGAAAAACTGCACTCTTTAACAACTAGTACATCCCTAACTAGACATTACCTCCCTTTCAAAATTTCAAAAAAGACAGGTGGAGAAAGAATTATTTCTGCACCAAAGCCCGAACTTAAAGCTGTTCAAAGGTGGATTCTAGAGAATATTTTAGAGAAAATAGAAGTTCATCATGCAGCACATGGCTTTTATAAAAATCGTTCGATAGTCACCAATGCTAAACCTCATGTTGGTGCAAATGTAATAGTCAATATTGATTTACAGAATTTTTTTCAGTCAATTTTGTATAAACGTGTCAAAGAATTATTTTCTGGGTTTGGTTATTCAGAACCTACGGCGACAATTTTCGGGTTGATTTGTACAACTGCTGAAATAGTAATAAATGGACAAATTAACTATACAGCTTCAGAAAACCGCCATTTACCTCAAGGTTCGCCTGCAAGTCCGGCTATTTCTAATTTAGTTTGCCGTAATCTCGATAGTCGTCTTGCTGCGATCGCTGAAAACCTTGGGTTTTGCTATACGCGGTACGCTGACGATTTAACATTTTCTGCTTTTGGGGATGCACCGCCCAAAACATCTGATTTGATTAAAAATATTAGATATATTATTTCTAGTGAAAATTTTACTGTTAATGATAATAAAACCAAGATTTCCGGTAAATCAGTGCAGCAAGAAGTAACAGGTGTAATTGTAAATACGCAATTAAATATATCTAAAAAGACATTAAAAGCCTTTCGTGCAACTCTATATCAAATAGAACAAGAAGGTTTATCAGGAAAAAGTTGGGGAAAATCAACTAATTTAATTGCCGCAATTACCGGGTTTGCAAATTATGTAGCAATGATTAACCCGGCCAAAGGTGCAGAATTTAAATCAAGCGTGGAACGTATCAAGCAGAAATATGGTGATTCCCAAACTGATGAAGTACGTTTTTAAAGCTGCTTATTTAGCTAGAAAAGACTTATTTAGGTTTGCCTCAGCCAATAATAGCCAGCGCGAATGGAATTCACTCTTTTAACTTTTTTCCTGTGCTAGATTTGAACCGGGATAGTAACAAAGTCGCAAAGCTGTAGTTTGGGTTCTGTATACCCAACTGGTACGCTAACCTCTGGTAATAAGCGTATACCGCCCAGTACTTTCAACTATTTCACCATGAAAGTTAGCTCATTTGGTAGAGCGATCGGTGTATCGCCGATTGGTTATAGGTTCGATTCCTATACTTTCGGGCAAAAACCCTCGCCCTGGGTACGGGCACCTTGTTAGGGACAAGGCCGCAAAATTATTGGGTATTGAAAAAGACCCAATCAAAAAACTTCTTGTTTTTTCTACTCTGTCATGCAGGTATTTATAACAGTCAAGGAGCTAGCGCAACTGTATCTCTCCCTAACTTGAGTATGTTCCTTCCTTTTCCTACATCTGGTTTTCCTTTGGGGATTCTGGATTGGCAAAGCGAACGGCATATTTGAGCGCGGTTCTCTTTTTTTAGATTACCATTGAACAATTTGGGAAAAGTAACCGCAATCTTAATCCAGCTTTGGAGAAGCTTTTGCCCGCACCGGAACTGTAAAAACCTGCACTGGCAGAGTAAACAAAATTTTTGTAGTATAGTATTACAAAGACCCAAAACCAATCCTTTAGCCTTTGTCTATAGGGTTATAAAGCCTAAGAACCTCAAGATAAATTCGGACTTCTGCCGTACTTAAGCTGTGATATACAGGTGGTACTTTAGTTCAAGCAAGGTTATAAATGTCTTTATCAAATCTTCTTAGCTGGTTGCGTTGGCGTAGCCCGTCGTAGACATCGCTACGCCCAACCCAGGCATCGCGTAGCTTACTTCAGCTATCACACAAATTATTTATGCAAATTACTATGTGGCAAACCTTTTATATCAAACCTAACGAAATTGGCATTTTATATCACCGCAGTGACTTTAAGAAAATTTTGCAACCCGGTACACACACTTATTTTGGTCGGCATTGGCAAGTAAAAATTTATGACCTCAATCAGCCACTAGCTCAGATTGAGAACCTAGAACTGTTGTTGCGAAATCATGAAGCCGAACTACAAGAACACTTATTGATTATCAGAACCGCATTCAATCAAGTTGCGTTAGTCCGCTACGGTCAAAATTGGGTAAGCGTTGCACCAAATAAATTGATTGCTTTTTGGCGTGGTTTTATTGAAGTAGAGTCTCATATATTCAACTTGGAAGAAGGCTGGGAATTACCTAGTTCCTTTGTACAGCAATTGCGCTCAGTTGCGTTGAATGGAGTGAAAAAGTTTCAAATCTCAGAGTATGAGATTGGTTTATTATATCTGCAAAACAATTTTGTGCGACCTCTAGAACCAGGAGAGTATGCTTTTTGGTCGGTAGATAGAGATGTTACAGTCCGAATTCTCAGTCGGATTATCCCTAACCCAGACTTTCCCCTAGAAGATGTACTCATTGAAAAACATCCCGACTTTATAGCTGCCTACTGTGAAACCGTGCAATTACTGGCTTCGCAAGTTGCAATTGTGCGATATCGAGGGAAAGTAATTTCTATTTTGCCACCTACCAGCCGTAAATTATTTTGGCAGGGTGTTGCAGTGGAAATTCTCGACATCAGCGCTGATGCTCAGTTACAGCCTAACTTAGTGGCTGAGTTGGTTGAAGGTTCAACAGAAGTGAAATTGCTTAGTCGTAACTGTTTGCATATTTGCCAAGTTCCCGCTCAACACGTGGGACTAGTATACATTAATCAAGAGTTTCAAGGACTGCGATCGCCAGGTACACACGCTTGGTGGTTATTTGGACGCTCTTTTCAAACCGAGACAATTGACCTGCGACTCCAAAACATGGAAGTATCTGGTCAAGACATCCTCTCTAAAGATAAAGTACCTCTGCGGTTGAATTTGACGGCTGGCTTCCGCATCCAAGACCCATTGAGAGCAAAAAACGGGTTGTCAGATATTTCCGGCTTCTTATACAAAGAATTACAGTTTGCTTTGCGTGGTGCAGTTGGCGAACGCAACTTAGACGCTTTATTAGAAGATAAAGGTGCAATTGATAGAAGTATATCTGAATACATTCGCCAGAAAGCCGCAGACTATGGAATTGAAGTAGATTCTGTAGGTGTCAAAGATATTATTTTACCTGGTGAGATTAAGACTATCTTGAGTAAGGTAGTTGAAGCAGAAAAAGCCGCTCAAGCCAACGTAGTCAGACGTAGAGAAGAAACTGCTGCTACCCGCAGTATGCTAAACACTGCCAAAGTGATGGAGGATAACCCGGTTGCGTTGCGTTTAAAGGAACTCGAAGTATTAGAACGGATTGCAGAGAAGATTGATCGCATTCAAGTTAACGGCAGTTTGGATAGTATTTTAACAGATTTGATTCGGATGAATCCGCAGTGATTTAGTTATTAAAGGCGATCGCACTATCTCGTAAATTAGTTTTATTAACACGCAATCATCGGGATTTCAGCAGAGTACCCGGATTGTTAATTGAGGATTGAACGGTTTAATGGGATCGCCTAGTTTATTGTCGAGTGAGTGCGATCGCACTAACGGTCTACTTCTTATGAATCTCGCACACAATCCCTCGAAAAGAAAGCCTTAATACAATTCTAGGCAATGCAGACTTGGATTATTGAGTAGCTCCTGAATTACCTCCACCCCAGAACGAAGTAGAGATTCAACTTGTTTTGTTGGCACATTTCCGCAATGTAGCCATACAACTTTAGGCGGAGAACCGTACAAACGGCTTCTTTCGGCAAAGTCTACATCTTGAGTTACAATGCAAAAGTCATTGGTTTTAGCAAATTCCCATATTTCAGTATCAGTCTTCACTTCTAGTCCATGAAACTGAACATGACTGGAATCAGGGAAAACGTCTGCCAATTGAGTTACCAGCTTGCGGCTCAAATTTTGATCAAAAAGCAGCTTCAAATACCACCTGCCGTCCGCGTAACGTTTGGTAAAGAGGCAACTAAACGATGTTCACGGTCAGCAGCAAACTCTAGACTTGCCCTAATATCTTCTTCTGTTAATTCAGGGAAATCGTCTAATATCTCTCCATGAGACATACCAGCTGCCAGCCAGCCTAGAACATCGTACACGGTAATTCGCATCCGTCGAATACAGGGCTTACCACCTCGCTTGTCCGGTTCAATTGTAATAATATCGTGATAGCTCATGGTGATTATAAACTGCATAGCATCTTTCTAAGTCTAGAACAGCTTTACATCGTGCTGCAACGAAGCGATCGCAACAACAATCTACTTCTTTTACTGCGATCGCACTATCTCGTAAATTAGTTTTATTAACACCTCATAAATTAGTTTTATTAACACGCAATCATCGGGATCTCAGCAAAGTAGCCGGACTGTTAATAGAGGATTGGACAGTTTAATGCGATCGCATCCCCCATTCTATTATTCGCCTAGCTTATTGTTAAGTAAGGTGATCGCTACAACAGTCTACTTCTTGTGCATCTCACACACAATCTCTAAATATGCGGTGGCGTGTTGTCGAGTTGGGGCAATCGCAGTTCAACGTACTGGATAAAAAAGTAGTAAAAGAAAGCACGGATGAGTTAGTATGATCGCTCGACAGGTCGGCGACAATATTTTGCAGATTAATGCGTTAGGAATTAAAATTTAGCTTATTTAGAAGTGATTAATTACCATCCCTATGTTCTGTTATATTTTTTACCATCAATGTTAAGCTATTGGCAATATTTGCAGTAGATTTATGCCTAAGAAAATAAATGAGATGTTTGGGATTTCTGAAGAAGCTTTAAAAAAGGAGGGAGTGTTCAACGGTTTTATAGATATTGACTCAAAATTTCACGTAGATCCTCATCTTCTTGAAGCTACGAAAATTTTTGAACTTGAGAATTCATACCAGAGATTTAAAGAGCATTTTACGGAAATTATTCATCTTTTACAGGCAACCAAGAGTTTTGAAGATATACTTTTCCGTACTGCCCACAAAAAATTAATATTTCCAGAACCGCCGTTTGTGTCTCTGGGATATTCTTCAGAAGGTTCTTCGGGTAGGGGCATTGGCCCAGGTATAGCGATGAATCTTACTAAGACAGCTTGGGAGATTATACAAGCAGGCATAACCGATCCAGTGATCTTCGAGTTAGTTGGACTCATTGAAGAAAATATTGGTGCAGATAGGATTAGTGATATGACGATCTGCATCATTTTTTCAGATATTTTAGCTTACTCAGAACGAGTTGCTAAAAATCTCAATTTAAATATTGTTCATGTAGAAGTAAGCGGTAAGGAATTCTGCCTCCCAGCAGTTCCAGGCAGTAGTAGTCCTACCGTATTGATTCCTTATGAGATTCTAAATGATCTCCCTATTGCCAATGGAGCAGGTGATATTGACCGTGTTTGTGCTTACAACGAAGAGTTGCGGAATCGTGTTAACGATATCATCGGGGATTCTTGGCAAAGTGAAACAAAGAATAAGAAGAGAATAACGAAGCGTGAATTAAAGAACATACTGCTTAATAATCCTGAAGTGTTGCGAGATTTGGTTGAGCAATATAAGAAAAATCCTGCTGAAAAGTATGACTTTGAGAAAGATCCATCAGGGCAACTTATCTGGTATTCTATTGCCAAAGAGTATGTCAATCTGTTTCCACTTTTATTAGATGTAGATAAAGTAACGCCTGAAAATATCCTTCAGGTGGTAATTAAGATATGTAACAACTTCAAAGTCCTAGTTGAGGCTAATGGATTAGCTGTACATTTCTGGAACGATTCAAAAGCCTTAAGAAATGAACGCTTTGCACAACTGCTTTTCTTTGGCATAGCCGATGCCTATTGTAATGCCCATAATCTAGATTTGAATAGAGAACCTAACGCAGGACGAGGCCCTGTTGACTTCAAAATCTCTAATGGTTATGAGGCACGAGTCAATGTTGAAATTAAGTACACATCGAATAATATTAGATCAGGCTACGAGAAACAACTCCCTATATATAATGCTGCTGAACGAACACAATATAGTATTTTTTTGATTATCAAGACTACTGATTCTACTAAGGCTTTAGATGATCTACTTAAGTTTAGGCAAAGTGAAGTAAGTAGTGGTAAGAGAGCGCCTGAGATTTTCATTGTTGACGGAAGAATTAATCCTTCCGCAAGCAAAGCAAAGTAAATTAAAGCTCATCTAATTTAGATAGCAAACTTTTATGAATATCTTTTAGGGCGGGTATCTTTACAGCGATCGTATCCTTTCGCTGCTTCATTCATTCCCTAAACCTTCAAGATATTGTTTATTCGTCGCCAAATCACCAGGGACACCATCAACACAACCAGCAAATTTTTGAGATGCTTCCAAAAAGGAAATAGGCTCAATTTGTTCAATATTGGTATTTTTTTGTGCTAGCTGACTTTGCAAAAACTCAATAAAATCTAAGACCTCTTGTTGCTTCTCTGGCGGGAGCGATCGCATTTTTTCAGTAGCAGTTTGTATAATACTCAAAACAACCTCCAGACGTTATTTATCCGTCTTTTCTACGTCTAATCATTTTAGTCTAGCAAGTTAACACTTTAGGGAGCAAATGGACAAAACTATCCTAGTGTGGATGCAAATTTTATCTGCTGCTCAATTTAGTCGTTACGCTATATTTAGTCTAATAAAATGTCAGTTCAAAAAGTTTTTCATTTTACAGTTTTTCTTTGAACAAAATGCAAGCAAAATCTAAAAACCAGACTCCATAAGAGTTATACTATCTAAAGCATCAAAACAGATTGTTCCTAGATAACCTTGCAACTTGCATTTAGGCTATAAATGGGCTGCTTTTTTCTCCCGCTACTAAAAAACCTTGCATTATATGATGTTTAGGAGTGATCGCTAGGTTCGGAGTAATCC
>NZ_JAVRCE010000111.1:0-12947 GCF_034530915.1 Nostoc sp. DedQUE09 | reverse complement strand
TTTGGCTGATACTGTTGACAAAATCGCGATCTGAACGAATGAAACAGCCCTGCCTGCCCCCCTGCTCCCCTGCCCCCCTGCTCCCCTGCCCCCCTGCTCCCCTGCTCCCCTGCCCCCCATCCCCAATGACTGACCCTTATGCCTGGCTAGAACAGTCCTTAGCAACAATTCATCGGGCAGACTGGTATCGTTCAGTACAAACAATCCACGGTCGTCCGGGTGCAACGGTGGTTTTAGCTGGGCAAGAGGTAATTAATTTTGCCAGCAATGACTATTTGGGGCTGACTGGGGATCAGCGGTTGATGGCAGCCGCGACTGCTGCGATCGCAGAATTTGGCACTGGCAGCACTGGTTCTAGATTACTCAGTGGGCATCGGGAGTTACACAGGGAGTTAGAGGAGGCGATCGCATCTACCAAACAAACAGAAGATGCCTTGGTATTTAGTTCCGGGTATTTAGCAAATTTGGGTGCAATTACCGCCCTTGTGGGCAAGCGCGATTTAATATTCTCTGACCAGTACAATCATTCCAGTCTAAAAAATGGAGCGATTCTCAGTGGTGCAGCAGTTGTGGAATATCCACACTGTGATATTGCAGTATTAAAAACTCAGTTGAACCAGCAGCGGCAAAATTACCGACGCTGTTTGATTCTTACTGATACTGTCTTCAGCATGGATGGTGATTTATGTCCGTTACCTGCACTGTTGGATCTCGCTGATGAATTTAGCTGTATGCTGCTGGTTGATGAAGCTCATGCCACTGGGGTACTAGGAAAAACTGGGGCTGGGTGTGTCGAACATTTTGGATGTACAGGAAAGCAGTTAATTCAAGTTGGCACCTTAAGTAAAGCTTTGGGTAGTTTAGGCGGCTATGTGGCAGGAAGTAGCGCCCTAATTGACTTTTTACGCAACCGCGCACCCAGTTGGATTTATACCACTGGGCTTTCACCTGCTGATACAGCCGCGGCCTTAGCAGCAATCAAGATAGTGCAACAAGAACCGCAACGCCGTGCCCAATTGTGGGGAAATGTACATTACTTAAAAAATTTACTGCAACAACAGCTACCTAGCCTAAGATTGCTGCCTTCAGAATCACCTATATTATGTTTTCAATTGCCCAGTGCCACAGATGCACTCAAAGCTGGAAAACAGCTAAGAGATGCTGGCATTTTTGCCCCAGCAATTCGCCCTCCCACAGTACCCACAAGTCGGATCAGAATATCTTTAATGGCAACTCATGAAGCAGCACATATTGAAAAATTGGCAGCGGTGCTAAAGGATATTAGCTGGCGACAGTAGGGTATGAGGCATAATGAACAGAGTTCCGAGGTGGATTCATCCAGTTCAGAGGTAGGGTGTTGATTTTGTGGGAGAAATGCTCAAAATTCTTCATGCAGTTTCTGTGTTGTCAGTTGCGGCAGAAAACAAAATTCTTCTTTTTGAGAGCATGGATTGGCCAAAAACTTAAGCCGCCCAGTCTTCAACATCCAAAAAACGTACTGTCTCTAATGCTTCTTTCACAACATTCGTGGGACAATTGATTTGATTTGGCGCTGCTTGTGAACAAGCTCACTTTGGAGTAGTCCAATAAACTTTTGGATCGCTGGAATGAGTGTCGAAAGATAAAGGGAGACTCATGAATCCTAAGAAAGAAGAACTGATGCAACAACTAGGGCAACAGTACGAAGGTGCAGTGATGAAGCCTTTGTATACAGCTGTGGTGACTGTAACACCAGGGCAACAGGGACATGCACGGATGTCAGGTCATGCCCAAAGTAACGATGGTTGGCTGGATTTGAACTTGGCGTTTCCTGCTGAACTAGGTGGCACAGAGCAAGGAACAAATCCGGAGCAGCTTTTCGCAGCAGGTTATGCCGCCTGCTTTCATGGTTCGCTGGCTTTAGTTTCAAAAAAAGCAGGTATTGATGCTTCAACTGCCACGGTTACATGTGCTGTAACCATTGGCAGAGATCCAAACGATGGTGGATATATGTTGGCTGCTAAATTAACTGTCGCGCTTCCTAATCAAGACCAAGAGAAATCTGAACAGGTTGTTGCCCAAGCACACAAGCTTTGTCCCTACTCGAAAGCTATTCATGGCAATGTTGATGTAGAGGTGGTGCTAGCTTGAATTATGCTCCCGATAATTTTTTGTTGATATTTAATGTGTTAAGTAGGCACAAAAAGCGCGTTAAACGACAGCAGAAAGTTGAGCAATTTCGACTGCGTGATCAATGATGGCTTGGGGATAGTGGGGCCTAACCTGCTGGTGGGCTGCTGCTGCGGGCGAGTACCAATGTCTACGGCATTGAATGGATTGGCGCGAAAGAGGTATTGCCAGTCTATGATAGCAGCACGAATCAAAATAACCGTCATCAAATCAAAGGATAAGAGCTGAGATATGAGGGAAATTGACCTATTTACACCGCTAGAATTGGGTTCCCTAACGCTTCCTAACCGTATTGCTATGGCTCCCCTGACGCGCAGCCGTGCAGGTAGTGGACAAAAGAAAATTCCAACCGCTCTGAACGCGACTTACTACGCTCAACGGGCATCGGCAGGGTTGATCGTTGCAGAAGCCACTCAAGTTTCTTCCCTCAGTACCGCCTATCCCAATACTCCTGGCATTTTTACCCCTGAACAAACAGCGGGTTGGAAGTTAGTAACCGATGCGGTTCATCAACAGGGAGGACGGATTTTCCTACAACTCTGGCACGCTGGACGAGTTGCCCATCCTCTCTGGCATCCAGAAGGGGCAACCCCTATTGGCCCCAGCGCGATCGCAGCGGCAGGACAAACCTTTACGCCCCAGGGAATGCAGCCCTATGTCACACCAAGAACACTAGAAACGGATGAGGTTTCCGAAATCATTCACCAGTTTCAACAAGGGGCAGAAAATGCCCTCGCAGCAGGGTTTGATGGAGTAGAAATTCATGGGGCATTTGGCTATATTATCGACCAGTTTTTACAAGATAATGCCAATCAACGCAGCGATCGCTACGGTGGTTCCTTGGAAAATCGAGTTCGATTTTTACTCGAAGTTGTTGATGCTGTGGTGCAAGTGTGGGGTACTGGGCGAGTTGGCATCAAACTCTCGCCCAGTAACACCTATAACGGCATGGCAGATTCTGATCGCATTGCTACCTTCAGTTATGCGATCGCAGCTCTCAATGAATTTAATCTCGCCTATCTGCACTTGATGGAAGCTAGCGAGGCCGATTTGCGCCACGGTGGGCAAAAGATCCCCACCAGCTTATTCCGACCTATCTACAAGGGTATTCTCATGCTAAACGGTGGTTACACTAAGGAAAGTGCGAATGCTGCATTGGCAGACGGCAATGCGGATCTGGTTTCCTTTGGTACTTTGTTTTTGGCGAACCCAGATTTGCCGGAACGGTTTCGTCGGAATGCTGCACTCAATCAACCTGATCCTGCGACCTTTTATGCGGCTGCCTGTGATGATTCCGTTGACGATTGTGGGTTTTATAAGGGATATACAGACTATCCTGTCCTCAATTAACCATTGATAAGTAAGTCGCCAGCTACCCCTATTGTTAACCTAAGCAGGAGGGTCGCCCCTAGGTATGGTGTTGACTCATGAAAATTTTTGAGCCAATTTCTCACAAAGTCAACACCCTAGTTCAGAGGTGGATTCATCCAGTTCAGAGGTGGATGAACAAAGTTCCCAATCTCCAATCCCTTTTACAAAACTGGTAATTGATTAAACAAAACCCAATAAAAACCAAGCTGTTTGACTGCTTCGTTAAATTGTTCAAAATCAACAGGTTTGACGATGTAGCTATTCACCCCAAGTTGGTAACTCTCGATCATATCCTGGTCTTCAGCAGAAGAAGTCAGCACCACAACCGGAATCATTTGTGTGCGTGGGTCAGACTTGAGTTGCCGTAAAACTTCTAATCCACTTATCCTTGGGAGTTTTAAATCTAGCAAAATGACTTTGGGTTGATTTGTCATGCTACGGTGGGCGTAGTCTCCCTGACAAAAGAGAAAATCGAGGGCTTCGGCTCCATCTTGGAGCAGTTGAATCTGATTACTGATTTTGCCGCGACGCAATGCACGAATAGTTAGCTCGGCATCAGTAGGATTATCTTCAACTAATACAATGAAAGTTGGTTGCTCAGAAAATGGTTCAGTAGGCTGATCAATGGGTTGGTCAGTCATGGTTTATTTTATTGGGAAGGGTGAAGTAAAAGGTCGCGCCTTGATCAACCGCTGCTTCGGCCCAGATACGCCCACCGTGGCGTTGAATAATGCGTTGCACGATCGCTAGTCCGATCCCCGTACCTGCAAAATCTTGTTCGCGGTGCAGACGTTGAAATACCCCAAACAAATTATCGGCATATCGCATATCAAATCCGGCTCCATTATCTCTGATAAAATACACTCCTTCCCCATCCATAACCTCATAGCCCACTTCAATGTAAGCAGAGGATTTGTAGCGGGTGTACTTGATCGCATTTGATAACAGATTTATCCAGACTTGTTTGAGCAGTGAAAGGTCAGCGTGACACATGGGTAAATCAGCGATCGCAAACTCAATCTGACGACCCTTCAAATCCGGGGCTAAATCACTCAGCACCTTTTGAATCATCTCATTGAAGAAGACGGGTTGCCGGGTCATTTCCTTACGATCTAAGCGGGATAAGTTCAACAGATCATCGATCAACTCACCCATGCGTTTGGCATTCTCCCGCACAACTTTTAGGTAACGATTGCCTTCCGCATCGAGTTGCTTACCGTAATCTTCTTGGATCATTCTCGAAAAACCAACGATCGCCCGCAGTGGTGCCCGTAAATCATGGGAAACGGAGTAAGAAAAAGCTTCCAATGCTTTGTTAGCAGCTTGCAATTCGGCAGTTCGCTGGATGACTCGTTCTTCCAATTCAGTATTCAGTTGGCGGACTTCTGCCTCAGCTGCTTTGAGGGCGCTGATATCCCGCGTGACGCTAGAAAGATATTCTAGGCTGCCATCTGATGCTTTGTGAGCAATGATCAATTGGGAAACTGGGAATTCCCTGCCATCTCTGTCTATTAAAGCCGTTTCACCAACCCAAGTGCCATCTCGAACTGCCGTTGGAATTCCTTCATTTTGAACCAGTTCTAATGCCCACTGAGGATGATAATTGGGGATACTAAGGGCAGAATCTTTATCTAAAGGCTTTTCTGCTAGTTTGTTGGCTTGAGTGTTATTCCAGAGAATATTGCCTTGGGGATCAGCCATGCCAATATAGTCAGTAGAGGCTTCCAGGATGGTAATTAGGCGATCGCGGTCTTTCTCTGCCCGTTGGCGTTCGGTAATTTCAGCCCGTAAGGATTCATTCAGTTCTGCCTGCTGCTTCAATAGACGGGCATTGTCAATGGAAATGGCTGCTTGAGTAGAAAGTAAACTGAAGATTTCAATTCGCTCTGAGGTAAAGGCGCTGGTGGTGAGATTATTTTCTAAAAGGACGATTCCAGTTAGTTTTCCCTGGTTTAAAAGAGTAGTACAAAGGATTGATTTCGATTGGTGCTGAACAATCCAGGGTTCAGATTGAAAGTTGCCCAATTGAGCAGCATTATCAAGGACGATGCTTTCTTGGGTGCGAATCACGTAATTAATCAGTCCAGTTGGCAAGTATGGAGTGCTATCTGCCGATCTCGATTCCAGGGGAATTGATTGCAATACGGCGACTGTCTCATTGCCAATCGATCCCATCGCCTCAACTCGCCATTCATCTTGTGTTGGCAAAATCAGATAACCCGTTTGCGCCCCAGCATTCTCAATCAGGATGGTCATCAGTTTTGCCAGGAGTTTATCTAACAGAATTTCGCTGGCGATCGCTTGGGAGGCTTTCAAAACCGTTTCTATATCCAGTGCTTCTAACTTACTTGAAGTCGATTCTGTAGTCTCAACTTTACGTTTTTCGGTTCTTTCTGAGCTTATCTCTAGCAGTTGATAATACTGCTTATCCATCTGCTGGACTTTCGCGGTTGCCCCCCACCTTAAATAACCATACCTTGCCTCTTGCAGATAAGCTTTGGCGATCGTTATCCGGTTGTTTGCCAGATAAAACTTTGCTGCTAGTTCGTTTGCCAGAGCCTCTTCTTGGAGGTATTCGTTTTCTCTTGCCAGGATAATGGCGCGATCGTAGGCATCCATTGCTGCCACCACCTGACCCAACACCCGATACCGTTCTGCTTCTACCAAGTACCACTTATGCAGATAGTTCATTGGGGCATGGTGTGCCCAGAACTGCATCTGTTTCTGGTTTGCCTCAACCTGTTGTAGATAAGTTTCTTGGTAATTAGGCTGAACTTCCGAATAATCCGCCAAAAGCGCCAGGGAATGGTAAAAGTTGAGAACTGCCACCTGCATAAACCCAAAGGCTGCACCTGCTTGCTGTTGTGCCAAGTGTGCCTGTTTTAGCGCTTGGTCATACTCGCCGAAGTGATACAACAGAATGGTCTTAGCAACATAAAAAATGTACAGAACTGTGCCCGTTTTTGCTGCAATTAAACGCGGTAGCATATCCGCTTCATTAAAGCTCTCACCAATCAAGTAGCATCGCTCTTTTGCCAATCCACGCAAATTTAACCCTAGCTGTCTCCATATTTGAGTAAAGTAAGTTGGGATCTCTTGTTGAAGTTTGATGCAGAGGTCAACGTAGATTGCCTGCTGTTGAACAGCTGCGGCCAGGTTCTCTTCACAGAAAAACAGATAGCTACAGAGGTTAGCAGCTGCATAACCACCCCATTCAATATCTCCGGTATCTAGCCCAACTTGTACCGCTTCTTGCAAGGGAGCAATGCTATTTTTTGCATGTTCTTTCCAGGTTCTAATATTAGAGTTGAATAAGTTATAAATTTTTGCAGTCAGCTCTCTGGTGTTGAACATTTCGAGCAATGCTAGGGCAATTTTTCCAGCGTGATATCCCTCCTCGACCCTACCTGTTCCAGACAGCAGCAAGCCATAAAGACCATAACCAAATGCAGATAATGATGAATTACCGTACTCAAGACAAAGGTTGACCATAGTGATGATCAGCGGCGGAAAACTGTCCGGCTTCGCCATAAACACAGGCCCACACAAAATTATTAAAATCTGCATAGCAGAAAGTTTGTATGGATCGGTCATCACAGGCATGGTTGATAAGGTGTCGAGGCTAGGCAACTTTATCAGTAGGCTCTGTTCTTTTTCTAAAACCACCAGAGAACTATCGAGTTGTTCTAGAACTTGCAAACCAATTTCGATCGCTTTTATCAGTTCAAGCTGTGCCATACAAATTTGCATTTGTAATTCGTAAACTCTGACGCGATCAAGTAAGTTTGCAGCGTTATTTAAAGCAATCTCTGCCAGGATGTTTGCCTGCTCAAAATGGATATTCAAATATTCGGCTTCTGCCGCCTTAATGTAGAGCTTTAGGGTAAGAGCATATTGCCTTTGCCAGCAATCTTCTGCTAGCAAAGATAAGGCAGTCTGGAAATATTGTAGGGCTGAATTATAGGCAGCAGAGGCGCTAGCTTTGTTACCTGCCAAGTAATTTAACTCTGCTAGTTCATCTCGCTCTGACTGCTGTTGAATCAGTACTTTACCCAGGTTGAGTTGATTAGTGATATCAAAAATCTTTTGTTCTCGTTGCTCGACTGGAGTATTTTGTAGCAAGCATTTTCCAAGTTGCAGGTGGATGATTCTTTGCCTAGCTTCTGGCATCAGGGAATAGGCTGCCTGCTGAATGCGATCGTGAGCAAATTTGTATTCTATTGCAGGGTGGTCAGGAAGGGGCACATCCAACTCAACCGATTTGTAGGCATTGCTCATGGGCAGAATCAACCCTTGAGCGATCGCTACTCCCAATGCTTGGGCGGCTTCCCGTTGAGATAGTTCAGCCGCAAATGCCAGAGTTTCCAGATCAAAAGAGTTGCCAATGCAGGCAGATAGCTGTAACATTTGCTGCGTCTGAATGTTGAGCTTTTGAATCTTGCCTGCCATCAACTCCACAATATTATCGGTAATTCCTTGATTGTGAATTTGCTCTATCGACCATTGCCATTTATTTGTTTGGCGATCAAATTCCAGTAACCCTTCCGTGTAGAGAGATTTCAAAAATTCATTGATGAAAAAGGGATTCCCACCAGTTTTTAATTGCACCAGTTCCGCTAAGGGCAGGGAGTCCTCTGGTTGGCAGTGTAATGTATCTGCAATCAGCTGATTGATATCAGGTAGGCTCAATGCTGCGAGAGAAAGTTGGTTTACTACTCCTTCACCTTGGCGAATTTCCTCCACCATCTGGATCAGGGGATGGGCTGCATTTACCTCGTTATCCCGGTATGCCCCCATCAACAACAACGATTGTTTCTCGGTGGAGGTAGCTAGCAATTGAATTAGCTTCAGCGAGGCATTATCTGCCCACTGGAGATCATCTAAAAAGATGACGAGTGGATGTTCTGGCTGGGTAAAGACGCGAATGAAATTTTGGAAGACTTGGTGAAAGCGATTTTGGGCTTCTGTTGGCGGTAGAATTGGTACGTCTGGTTGATTGCCGACAATTAATTCCAATGTTGGAATTACCTGGGTAATAACGCGACTGTTTGAGGCGAGGGCGGTTAAAAGATTGTCTCGCCACTGACACAGTTGTACGTCGTCCTCGGTCAGTAATTGTTTGATGAGTGACTCAAAGGCTTGAGCGATCGCAAAGTAAGGAATATTGCGCTGATACTGGTCAAATTTGCCCGAAATAAAGTAGCCCCGTTGTTGCGTAATCGGTTTATAAATTTCCTGCACCAAAACTGACTTGCCAATACCGGAGTATCCTGCTATCAGCATCAGTTCAACTTGAGAAGACGACAGGTCATCCTTCCCATCTCTGTTATCTGCTACCCTGGCAAATGCTGCTAATAATGTCTCAACTTCTCTTTCTCTGCCATAAAGTTTTTCCGGGATATGAAACTTATCAGAAATATCCTGTTGCGCTAACAAAAAAGGCTCAATTCGTCCCCTATGTTGTAGCTGGATTAGACACTCTTCTAAATCAGTTTTAATTCCCCAGGCACTTTGATACCGTTCCTCTGCTGTTTTAGCTAATAGTTTCAGGACAATTTCTGAAACTATCACAGGAATTTCTGGATCAATAACATGAGGTAGAACAGGTTCCAGAGCCAGGTGGTAATGAATCAATTCCAAGGCATCACTAGATTCAAACGGCAGCCGATGGGTCAACAGTTGATAAAAGGTGACACCTAGAGAGTAAAAATCAGTTCGGTAGTCCAGAGAACGGTTCATTCTACCTGTTTGCTCTGGAGAGATGTAAGCTAATGTTCCCTCTAATACTGTTGGATTTTTGAGAGTTAATTTTTCCTGCGATCGGGCAGTTGAAATCCCAAAGTCAATAATTTTAAGTTGTTGTGTTTCTATATTTAAAACAATATTGGATGGATTAATATCTTTATGAATAATATTTGCACTATGAATTTCACCTAAAGCCTCAGCGATCTGAACAGCTAACTTCAGAAACTCTGTTAAGGAAAACCTTCTTGTCGCTATAATTTTTGTTAAGGATTCGCCTCCAAAGTCCTCCAGAATGATCGCAAAAGTGCTTTGATATTGCTGCAAGTCGTAAGCCTGGATAACGCCTTCCAATGATAAACTGCGCGTAATTTCGTATTCGAGCTTATAGCGCGTAATTTCTTCTCGCGTGGGGTAGTCTTTCTTCAAAATTTTAAAGATTAAAGGCAAATGATCCCGTTCACGAATTCCCCGATATACCCGTGAATTAGCACTTTCATGGATTTTTGCCCAAATTTTATATTCAGGAATTTCTAGCATGGTTCAACCGCCTTAAATTGATATACTGAGGGGCAAAGTAGGGTTGACTCGCAAGCCAGATTATACAATAGTCAAACCTTATGCCCTCAATATCACTACTCGGACGCACAAGTGCCAATACGGCAAAATCTTGTGTCTGAGAAAACTTTTGGCACAGCGCTCCGCCAATATACCCGGCTGCACCTATAATCAAGACATTTTTAACGGAAGAGCTTTTTTCGGATGAAAAGTCTTTGTTATTTGACATATTTGAAATTTGTAGCTAATTAAGGTTTTTTATGTTTTTAAAATAGCGTTTAAGACAAATTAAATATCCGTTATCAGTAGAAAATAAATGCGTGGGGATTTTTATGTGTGTAACTAACTTACAATCTTTAGGTTGACGATCGCAAGGCAGATAAATGCGAAATATTGACTTTTACCTTTGCTTTAACCCTTGAATTAGTCAAATTAGTAAAATCTATGTTTCTGTAGAGGTTTTATGAGTCTGATTCTTCCCAAACGTACCCTATCCCGTCGTCGATTACTACAAGTATCTGGGCTTTCAGGGGTAGGCTTTCTTCTTGGTGGCTGTGGAACAAATTTGTTCTCAGATAATCTGCGGCAAATATCTGAGCCATTGAACCAAAGTCTTGAAGCACTTCTGCTAACTCAAAAACCTATACCTGAATTTCCTGTTACTGCCATAGAAGCAGATAAATTGCTGGTAAATACCTTTGACTTTACCCCGCAAATTGATCCAGCACAGTTTCGCTTAATAATTGATGGTGAGGTCAATAATGCAATGCAATTGAGCATGACCGATATTCAAAAACTGCCCTTGACTTCAATGGTAATTCGCCATGTCTGTGTTGAAGGCTGGGCTGCGATCGTTCAATGGGGAGGTGTGCGATTACGAGATCTAGTAGCGCTGGTACAGCCTAAGTCAAACGTCCGTTATGTCTACTTCAAATCTGCTGATGGCTACTATGAAAGCTGGGATCTTGCTTCTGCCATACATCCCCAAACTCTCATGGCTTATCAAAAGAATGGACAACCCTTATCAGTTGATAATGGTGCGCCCATGCGCCTAGCATCCCCAATTAAACTGGGCTACAAGCAAAGCAAGTGGGTAACTCAAATTACATTCGTCAGCAATTTGTTACCTACTAAAGGCTATTGGGAAGATCAGGGCTATGAATGGTTTGCAGGGCTATAAAACAAGCAACAAGTTAATCTATATCAGGTTCAACGCCTAGCGATCGCAATTGTGCAATCAACCGTTCGGCCCGTTGTCTTTCTTGTTCAGCCCGTTGACTTTCTTGTTCAGCCCGTTGACTTTCTTGTTCAGCCCGTTGACTTTCTTGTTCAGCCCGTTGACTTTCTTGTTCTGTAGAAGTCAATACCCAGCCGCCTGTCCAATCATACCACCGTAACCAAGGCTGTTCTACATCTTGATAGCGTCCCTGCCAAACACCCAAGCCTAATTCTAATTCTGGTATCCAAAAGCGTGACTCTGACAGTGCTATCTCAGCATAACGACCGCCATCTAATTTAAACACCCTTAATTTATATTTGTACCGATCAAATACTACATAATAAGGAATACGTAGAATCTGCTCATACACTTCCCATTTTGCTGGTGGTTGCTTGATATCTCGCAATGTCTGCCCCAGGTCTTCCTTTTCAGTACCTGGAGACAGCAATTCAACCACAATAAAAGGATGAACTCCCTCTTGCCAAACAACATAACTTAAACGTAAATCTCGTTGTTCATAGAGGCGGGAAACACCTAAAACGGCAAACCAATCTGGTCGCTTATACCATAGTGGACGGCGCGGATCGTAATAAAGATTCAGATCGCTAGCAACAAATATCTCATCGCTTGGATAATTTGGTGGACGAAAGGTTTCGTCTAACAGACGAGGTTGCAATAAATGAAACTGATCGGGCAAACCAGGCTCCTCTGGGTCTTCACTAGGAAGATCGTACATGGTTGGCAATACATCTTTTGGCGATCGCGGCGGGTCAGTTTGATACATCATAAAGCAATCCTAATGATGAAACTTTCAGTTCTATTATGATTCAATTGTTTTTGAGTGACTCAACACCTTGCAGAACGGGGTAGCATAAATTTCTCGCCCTCCGCCGCAAATTTGCCGCGAACCATCAGCACAGTTTCATCAAAAGTATGGCTGAATGCTTGCACATCTTTGACATCCAGAAGTTCTGGACTAAAGTAAATCACCACTTCTTCGATGGGTTGAGGTATCTTACTAATAATATTCTTCAAAGGGCATATCTGCGTTGTCACTAAATCGAAAAGATGAAGTCGGTTATCTTCTATCTCCATACAGGCGATTAAATCTAAATCTTCTGCATAATATAAGGGACGACTTCCTTCATTGACACAGAACACAGGTTTTTCGTTGACTACGCCAACTATATTAGAGACAGGAATGCGTGTTTCTAAAAGTCTATGTAGCAATGTGTAATCTCTAGTATTGGTAAAATCCAGTACTCGGAACCTATCAGTGCCACCTGTAGAGTTACACTTAACTTTGAAGATGTGTTCTTCGACAACACGAAAACCAAAAGGTAAGTAAAGCTCCGGTTGTGGTGTCGTCAGTACCAGGGTTTGGTAAAGGCGATGTCTACGACCGGCTACGCCAACGCAATACCCTAGCACTTCCTCCATCACTTCACGGTAATACCCTCTCCGGCGAAATTCTGCACGGGTAGCTACTCCATGAACTCCTCCGACAGTGAGCCTTTGTCCCATAATTTGCATGGGAATTTCTAACACTCCCACATGGGTAATAGCTATATCATCATGAAAGCGCATAAACGGAGTTGAAGCTGTTTCCCAGGATGCACCTAGTTGTCTTGCACATTCTGCTAAACTGCTGAGTCCGGGAAATGTGACTTCCATCAAGTTAAAAAGCTTATCGCTTAAGCTGGGATCATCAGAGAATGACTGTTTGAAACGATACTGGCTCATAGTTCAAGTATTACAATCAATTCGGTAAAAACTACAAAATCAATTCCAGCAAATCCAGAAACAGCTGAAATATAAATGGATAGCAAGGGCGTAATACCAATTTAATATGAAGCTGCATAGAAAAGAGCTTCTAGGATAAAGTTAT
>NZ_JAVRCE010000110.1:0-14751 GCF_034530915.1 Nostoc sp. DedQUE09 | reverse complement strand
TTTGGCTGATACTGTTGACAAAATCGCGATCTGAACGAATGAAACAGCCCTGCTTGGGGGAAGGGGAAGAGTAAAAATTTTTTGTAGCATTGTCGGTATTATACTAATGTGATGTACCAAATTTTTGAGATTATGCTGAGATAAATACTGGCTAACCCTGACTTGACATTACATGCCGGATAATCTTGATGCTTTTGTGGGGTGGGCATCTTGCCCATAACCAAAGGCGGGCAAGATGCCCACCCCACAAGAGATTATTAGATATTTTTTTATTTGTAAGTCCCCAAAGCCGAGATAATTTTATAACTCTTGAACTCACAACAAATAAATTTAAAATCATATTACACCCAAAATCACGGCGCAATATATCTAGGTGATAGCCTAGAACTAATAAAATCTATTGAAAACAACAGTATTAATCTCATTCTCACCTCACCTCCATTTGCTCTTACAAGAAAAAAAGAATACGGTAACGAAACTGCGGAAAAATATATCGAGTGGTTTTTACCTTTTGCCTATGAATTTAAAAGAGTACTAGCAGAGACTGGCTCATTCGTATTAGATTTAGGCGGCGCTTACCTCCCTGGTAATCCAGTGCGGAGTATCTACCAATACGAACTTTTAGTCAGATTATGCAAAGAAGTAGGTTTCTTTCTGGCTCAAGAACTTTACCACTATAATCCGGCTCGACTGCCAACCCCTGCTGAGTGGGTGACAATCAGGCGAATTCGTGTGAAAGATTCTGTAAATACAGTTTGGTGGTTGTCTAAAACACCAAATCCTAAAGCAGATAACAGAAAAGTTTTAAAGCCCTATAGCCAAAGTATGAAACAGTTACTCAAAAATGGCTATAAAGCAAAAATACGTCCTAGTGGACATGATATTTCTGATAAATTTCAAAAAAATAACCAAGGTGCAATTCCGCCGAATTTACTAGAAATTGCTAATACTGAATCGAATAGTGCTTATTTACAACGCTGCAAAACAGCAAAAATTAGACCCCATCCAGCACGGTTTCCTCAAGGGTTCGCCGAGTTCTTCATCAAATTCTTAACTGATGAAGGTGATATGGTATTAGATCCGTTCGCAGGTTCTAATACAACTGGGTTTGTTGCTGAAACTCTGCAACGCCGATGGATATCTTTTGAAATTAATGAAAATTATGTAATGGGAAGTCGTTATCGATTTAGCCAATAACCAAATTAAGTAAAGAGTCAGGAGTGAGAAGTTAAAATTGATAACCCTTCGGCAGGCTCAGGGCATCGCTTATAACTCTTAACTCATAGCTACTCAATTAAATTTCTCCATTCACCTGCATTTGATGAACTTGATCTGCTAGCTCTTGACGGCCCCGATCATCTAGTTTATCAATAGCTAACATACCCATGAGAATAACTTCTTTCAGGGTCAAACGTGTGGAATGTGCCTGTTTTTGCACAATCTCTTTAATAATGGGACTGACACCAATTGCTGTACTAGCTCTTGCCACAGAAGAAAAGAAAACACTAATGATTCAGCCTAAATCTTAGCACTTTCAATGAGGTTATTCTCTAGAGTTAAAACTTAATTTAAGTGTGTTTCAACTCATACTTCAATGAGGAAACAGAAATTTAAAATTACGTATAGTGATTTATCAAATTTTCAGTATGGCAAACGTCATACTTGCTCACGGACGACACGTTATCGTATGATATAAATATTCTTAATAGTTAAAATTTTGCCTATTTTTCCCCAAATTTCCACTAAGTTCTCAATTGTCATATTAAAGATACGAGCTAATTTGGATATAGTAGGAAAGTCAACTGTTGTCGTTTTGTAACGACGCGCATAACTTGTAACTCTGCTGCAAATCACCCTACAAAGGTCAGAAATTTCTTTTAGTGACCAGACTTTCACTTATGCTAGTTCTCAAAGGTGTAATTTAAACTAATCACATCTTTAAGAACTGGTGCAAATGCACTGCTTAATTTTAGATGACAAAACGAAAATGTATACGTATTCCCGTAGCCTTATCGGTCTAGCCAACTCTCACGCGATCGCGACAATTAGCTGAAATCTAGAAACCTAAAATCTGCTGTTTCTTTCACATATTAGCAACATCAAAAGCAAAAACCTCTGTTCTTAGATCCTCTAAAAGAACTCACTAATCGCCAGTTTGCAAACCTAGTTATATTTGTCATAACTGAGTTAGAAAAAGCGAGTGGCTGATGAAAACAGTGCTTTCAGTAGAAGTATTCGCACAAATAAGACTTGTATACCACCGGGAAAACCCTACTTTAAAGAGATCGTAAATTGTCAAATATAATCTCATGAACACGCTTTACAGAACTATACAGCGTAAATAAGAATAATAACTTAACCGAAGTAAAATTTTCCTGAATACAGGCAATTAATGCCGTCATAAGGAAAAGCAGTGAGTAGAGGAGAGAGAAAGCGATGAGGGACCCTTATCTGTTGGCAGCAGGCTTGTTAACAGGATTAGCAATACCAGCATCGGCTCTTCCACATCTGTCAATTGTCCTGCCAGAAAGTTCTAGATTCCTGTGGGATTTAAAACAAGGTTCGCAGACAATAGTCAGTACAAAAATTATCCCCAGCGTCGATCTTTCCTTACCCGAACTCAGCTCTCAAGCGTTCCAACCCCTAAAAAGTTCGCAGCCAATAGTAAGTGAGAAAAACGTCTCTAGCGTACCAGAATTCAGCAGTCAGGGATTACCAGTATCAACAGAGTCATCACTCAACCCCAGCACCCAAGCAACTAGCCTCTTATTGACATCTGGAAATCAACTTTACTACCAAAGATTGGCAGCTCTGAAAACAGGTCAGATTTATACACGCGTAAATAGTGATAATTTACAATCATTGTGGGAGTCGATCAAGAAACGTCAACTAACTTATGACGACTGGAAAAGTTTATTAGCTTTAGAAGCTAGAGCGATCGCTCAAGGTCAAGGTGCCAATCATCTAAGTATTTTGGTTGGTGATTCTTTGAGCATGTGGTTTCCCAGAGAAAAACTGCCTACTGGTAAATTATGGCTGAATCAAGGCATATCTGGAGATACCTCTAGTGGCGTTTTAAAAAGATTGGGGGCATTTTCAGCAACACGGCCAGATGTTATTTACCTCATGGCTGGGATTAACGACCTACGAAAAGGCGCTAGTGATGAAACAATTTTGAATAATTATCGCCGGATTGTCCGGCGTTTACGCCAGACTCACTCCAAAGCTCAAATCATTGTCCAATCAATTTTGCCTACTCGTCTACCAAAAATTTCCAATAGCCGTATTCGTCACCTCAACATCCAACTAACCGTAATTGCTAAACAAGAAGGTGCTAATTATCTCAATATTTATAGCTGGTTTACGGATATGGAAGGCAATTTGCGCCCAGAGTTGACCACAGATGGGTTGCATCTGTCTCAAGAGGGATATGATGTGTGGCGAACGGCACTACAGCAGATAGAATACACACTCACTCAGCGTGAGAATTGAGCGATCGTGCCAACACTTGCTGCGATGTCTACGATGGGCTGCGCCTACGCAATTTTTAAATTTATGGAAGTTACTGATACTGATGCCATCAACATACGTTCTGTAATTGAATACCAATTGGCAGCCTTTAAAAAAGATGATGCCCAAGGCGCTTTTGCCTTTGCTAGTCCGGCGATTCAGGCGCAATTCGTAACCCCAGAAAATTTTATGCAGATGGTAAAAACAAGCTACCGAGCAGTATACCGTCCTCGTTCTGTATTTTTTGAGAAGATAACAACCATCCAGGGAAACATAACTCAACCAGTGCTGCTACTTGCTCCTGATGGAATCCCCTTGAGGGCTTTATATTTTATGGAAAAACAGCCCAATAATATCTGGAGAATTAACGGTTGCTTTCTAGTTTCTCTAGAAGGTAAATAAACCCTATATTTATAGAACTAAAATCCTATACTTTAACGCCCAAGGCTTCCCTATTTAAAACCTGATTTAACTTACCACTACGATAACCTTCTAAATCTAAGGTTACGTAGATAAATCCAAAATCTTGAAATGCCGAAACTAATGTTTGTAAATCGTTAGTTAATACAAACTCTTTGATTTGTTCTGGTGGTAATTCAATACGTGCTGTATCCCCTTCCGATCGCACGCGCAAATTCTGCCAACCTAGCTTTCGCAGATAAATTTCTCCTCTGCCAACTCGTTGCAACTTAGCGACAGTAATTTCTTCACCGTAAGGAAACCGGGAACTGAGGCAAGGTTGAGCAGGTTTATCCCACCAAGGTAAACCGAGTTGTTGCGAAAGTTGGCGAACTTCAACTTTGGTGACACCCACTTCTGCTAAAGGCGATCGCGCCCCTCTTTCTTTAGCCGCCTGAATTCCTGGGCGATAATCATGCAAATCATCAGCATTCACCCCATCCACCACATAAGGATAACCCAGTTCTAAAGCTAAAGGTTTGAGAGTGTCGTGCAACTCACTTTTGCAAAAATAACAGCGGTTAACCGGGTTAGAAGTGTAATTGGGATTTTCCATCTCGTGAGTCTGGACGATTTTATGAGGAATCCCAATTGTTGCAGCTTGAATTTTCGCGTCTTCCAATTCTTCTGGTAACAGTGAAGGAGAAACAGCAGTGACAGCCAAAGCGCGATCGCCCAACACATCATAAGCAATTTTGGCAACCAAAGTGCTATCAACGCCCCCAGAGTAGGCAATCAATGCCTGCTCCATTTCTGTAAATAAGGCTTTTAATTGCTCAAATTTTTCTGTCAGCATCATTTCCCAATCCTGCCAAAACCTTGTAGCATCCAATCATTTATATTGTAGTCATTACTTATGGCGCTTTGGGCATAAGAGGCACAGAGGAAAGACTTACTATAACCTCCCCTCCGCTCCCCTGCTCCTCTGCTCCCCTGCTCCTCTGCTCCCCTGCTCCTCATCAACCAACGTTGGTGCTTTACTGTACTTAGCCACCAGACTGGCTAAAAGTGGTAAATCAATTGGTTTAGAAATATAGTCATTTACTCCAGCCGCTAGACAGGTTTCGCGATCGCCTTTCATCGCCATTGCTGTTTGAACAATTACCGGAATCGTCCGATATTGCTGATGTTCTCGCAGTTGTTGTACCAAGTTAAGACCATTTCCATCTGCCAAACAAACATCCATTAAAATTACCGCTGGATCTAACTGTGTTAGGGCTTCCCACATCTCGTCAGCATTCTTAACCCAAGTCACTTGATATCCCAATTTTTGTAGATAAATTTGCATCAAATCAGCATTGGGTAAATCATTTTCTACCAGCAAAATTTCTACAGAGGAACTAGGTGTCAAAGGCAGAGGAAATGAGGGAAAATTTGCTTCTCCTGCTTCCTCATCTACCCTTACTCCCATCTCTTGCTTAAGAGGAAGTACAAGAGTAAAACGGGAGCCACGATCTATTTCAGATTCAACTTTCACCCAACCACCGTGAATTTGGGCGAGTTTCTGAGTCACTGCTAAACCCAAACCAGTACCTTCAATACCATCTGCTACGGCCTTGGCAATTTGGAAATATGGCTGAAACAGTTGAACTTGGTCTTCTTGGGAAATGCCAGTGCCAGTATCCCAAACTGTAAAATGCACAAATACACCTTTGGAAGCAATCTGTAAGCCAACACTTCCAATACTTGTAAACTTTAGGGCGTTGAAGAGTAAATTCAACAACATTTGCTTGAGTCGTAAGGGGTCAGCTACTAAGGTTGTAATATCAGGTTCAAGTTCTAGACACAGTTTCAAACCTTTATTAGCAGCTTTCTCTTTCACCAATGCCAGAACATTGCTACACAGTATTGGCACATCTATTGTTTCCCACTGTACTTCTAGCTGATTTGCTTCAATTTTAGAGAGATCCAAAATATCGTTAATCAGAGCTAGTAAGTGTTTACCGCTAGACTGAATAATATTTAAATACTCTTGCTGCCGTTCTTTAGTTGGTTCGTACCCTGGAGCTAAAAGCAGATGGGTAAACCCAATAATGGAACTAAGCGGTGTGCGAATTTCGTGGCTGGTATTTGCCAAAAACTGATTTTTCAGTTGATTGGTGCGCTCCAATTCTTGATTAGAGTTACTTAACTGTTGACACTGTTGCAGCCAAGACAGCATGTGTCTAAGTTGTACTAAGGCTGTACTACAGCATTTGGCAGACCTTGCCATGAATTGCGATCTAAGTTGAACTTGCGATTCTATGAGTGACTCATGATCAGAACTTAGGGATGCTGTGGCAATAATTAGCCAGCCCATAACGCTGCCAGAATCATCCGCCAACCGCCAAGCACTCGGTAGTTGCTGATTCTCAAGCTGTTGTAAATCTTCAATTTTTATGACTTCTTGCAATCTCAACAGCAGCTTTTTTTCTGCTGTCAGCACTTCTAGAAATAAAGGTGATGAATTTGGGGATGGAGAACGAGAAATATAACAAACTGTGGCAAAATTTTCTTGTGGTTGACACATAGCGATGCCTACGGCACATTCTGTAAGTGCCAGGTTACTGCTATGAATAGCACTGTTAATCTCGTTAACCACGGTTTGGAAAATTTCTGCTTGTGCTGCTTCTGACTGTGGGACAGTGTTACAAGCAGAAAGCAAGCAATCATTAAGGCGACTTTGCAACTGGTTTAAGCTGCTCTCCAGCCACAGCTGCGCGCGAAGTTGCTCAATTGTTGTCAAAAGTTTTGGCGTTGCATCTATCAGTGATTTCTGGTCTGGTAAGCTTGAATACTGCTGCATGGTCAACTAGACCGCTGAACAAGTTTAGCTACGCATAAAAATCCCAACAGGATTTTATGTATATTAGCGGACAATTCTTTTTTATTTATAAACGATAACTTATGTTGTTATAAACCATAACTTATGATGTTGAGTTTAGCAGCTAGTCCAAAAAAAATTATTGTATGAACCACTAACCTAAAATTTTTTAAACTCAACTGAAGACTTATGGATGCACAATTCGCCCAATTAATCGTGAATGGGATTGCGGTGGGGAGCATTATTGCTCTAGCCGCAGTCGGACTGACTCTTACTTATGGAATTTTACGGCTATCGAACTTTGCTCATGGTGACTTTCTCACTTTAGGAGCCTATCTAACTTGGCTGATAAACACCATTGGAGTCAATATTTGGCTGTCGATGATTCTAGCTGCGGCGGGAACGGTAGCAGCAATGCTGTTATCGGAAAAGTTACTGTGGTCAAAGATGCGCTCTATCCGTGCTACTTCAACTACGCTAATTATTATTTCTATTGGACTTGCCTTATTTCTTCGCAATGGGATTATTTTTATCTGGGGTGGCAGGAACCAAAATTATAATTTACCTGTTACTCCGGCTTTAGATATTTTGGGTTTAAAGATACCGCAAAATCAATTATTGGTATTAGGGTTGGCGGTGCTAGCAATTTTGGCGCTGCATTACCTGCTGCAAAATACCAAAATTGGTAAGGCGATGCGAGCAGTTGCCGACGATCTGGACTTAGCTAGGGTTTCAGGTATCAATGTTGATCGAGTAATTTTCTGGACTTGGGTAATTGCTGGCACTCTTACATCATTGGGCGGCAGTATGTATGGGTTAATTACAGCTGTGCGCCCGAACATGGGATGGTTCTTAATATTACCATTATTTGCCTCAGTAATACTTGGTGGAATTGGCAATCCCTACGGTGCGATCGCAGCAGCTTTTATCATTGGCATCGTCCAGGAAATCAGCACTCCTTGGCTGGGTTCCCAGTATAAACAAGGTGTAGCACTGTTAATCATGATTTTGGTGCTGCTCATTCGCCCCAAAGGTTTATTCAAAGGAACGATTTGAGCAGCACCATTCCACTTCTAATTATTCAATAATGTGGAAATACCAGGCTGCTACCAGGAAATTGATAGCTAACAAGAATATTGCCCAGCCTGTGCGATAGGCGTAGGGAGGTTTAGCTCCACTGTCGGCAACTGGTAAATCTGTAGGATTCTTCGTTGTTTTAGAGGTCATAATCCGATTCTCCTAATGTCATGACTTTTTAAGAAATACCAAACTGGCGTACCAAATACTCAAATTCTTTAAGAATATTTGTGTGAAGTTGGGAATTGGGCATTGGGCATGGGGCACAAGAGGCGGAGGGGCAGAGGAGCAGAGGAGCAGAGGGAAAAACTTACTGCAACTTCTCCCCTGCCTCCCCTGCCTTCCCTGCTCCCCTGCTCCCCTGCTCCCCTGCCTCCCCTGCTCCCTCCTCTCCAGCATGGTAGGAACTCCGAACCAGAGGCCCAGAACGAACATGGTTGAATCCCATTTCCCATGCTAATCTGCCAAGCTGATCGAATTCCTCTGGAGTCCAATATTTTTGGACTGGCAAATGTTCTAAAGAAGGACGCATATACTGCCCGATAGTCAAGCGATCGCATCCCACAGCCCTTAAATCAGCCATTGCTTCAAGGACTTCATCAAGTGTTTCTCCGTGTCCCAGCATCAAACCTGATTTGGTGGGAATTGTCGAATCGATTTCTTTAACCGTAGCCAGCACCAAGAGGGAGCGATCGTACTTGGCTCCCCGACGCACTGGGCCAGTTAGCCTTTGGACTGTCTCGATATTGTGATTGAAACAAGCTGGTTTGGCTTTGACAATCATCGCTATCCGCTGGCGTTGACCTTCTTCTCCAACACCAGCACCACCCCAAAAATCTGGGGTCAGCACTTCTATTTGAGTCTCTGGATTCAATTGGCGAATAGTCGCGATCGTCTTTACAAAGTGCCCTGCACCTTGATCGGGCAAGTCATCACGCGCTACAGAAGTCAGCACTACATAACGCAATCCCAAAAGCTGCACCGCCTGGGCGACCTTTTCAGGTTCATCTAAATCAAGAGGCATCGGTGCATGACCTTTATCTACTTGACAGAAAGCACAAGAACGTGTGCAGGTAGGTCCCATTAGTAAGAAAGTTGCAGTTTTTTGGGCATAGCACTCTCCCCGGTTGGGACAGCGACCCTCTTCGCAAATCGTGTGAATTTGGCGCTGCTTAATAATGCGTTGTACCGTAGAGATTTCACTGGCTTTGCCAATTGGGCGACGTAACCAGCTAGGCATTGCCGTAATTTCAGACTTTAGTTCGGCTTGTTGTGACGAAATCATAGACATCCAAGCAAGATGCGGATATAGATGTAGTGGTCTGTTGATTAAATATCACAATGACACAAATTTAAAAGAGCGCAAGCAAAAGTTTTGCAAAACACCTCTAATAATGTCATTTATACCGAAATATACTATCCCCCAATTGCTAGAAATTATGTATATAGTGGGAGGATTCTCAAGGACAATCGGCAAAGCCGCTATTTACACTTATAGTTTCTGTTAGAGCAAACAGTCGTGGCAAGCAACAAGATTTTAGTTATCGATGACACTACAGTTGTCAGGGTAAAAGTACGAGAAATGTTGCCTCCGGGCAATTTTGAGGTACTAGAAGCAAAAGACGGTGTGGAAGGACTAAATTTCATTCTTCAGGAAAAACTCAGCCTGATTATGCTGGATTTCCTGTTACCTAAAATGAGTGGCTGGGAGGTTTTCCAGAAAGTTCAAGCCGATCCAGAGTTAAGGAAAATTCCTTTAGTGATCATGTCTGGTCGTAAGGAAGAGGTAACTGAGAAAATCACAGAACCATTTGAATATTTTGAATTTTTGGGCAAGCCTTTTGATCAGAAGCAACTAATCGGCGCGATTAAGTTAGCTATGGCTAAGGCAAAACAGCCACGCCCAGAATTAGTCGCAGTAGGAGCGGGAGTTACCGTCAAAAATGGCACATCATCAACCTCTAGTGTCGCCAATAGTACGGTAGTAACCCCTAGCGTCGTAATTCCTAGCGTCGCAACCCCCAGTACTGGAGGAGTCTCTGAGGCAGAAATTAATGCATTGAATGAGAAAATTGTCAAAATGCAAGCAGAAATTGATGGTTTGAAGAAACAGCTAACTCAGGTTGTGACTTTTATTAAACAAAAAATTAAGTAGTATTTGTGCTCGTTATTATTATCGCAGCCAAAAATACACCATCTATACTGGTGTCCGATTAAAAGCGGATAAAAATAGTTAGTTCAAAAACACTTATGTTGACAAATCATCATTATTTAGTGAGGTACAGCTTTATCTTAGCCCGGTAAAGCTGTGTTTTATCTTACTTATTCATAAGTTCAAAGAAGGCTTGTGGTTGAGATTTTGATATGTACTTACAGTTGATGAAAAAACGTTAAAGTTCAAGATTCAGATATTTAGCAAAAATATATTAAAAGTCATATTTTTTAATACAAATTCAACCAAAAAATCTTATTTCATGATGAGGATAGTTTTCTGTTTTTGACTATCGACTGAAGCAAGTATAAATCACCCGAAAATTCCCAAATATCTCTGGCGAATCGCGCTAGAGGATACCTGATCGGTAGCGATATAACACTGCTTCGACAAACAAGCGATTGTTTTTAGCGGTGACTCCTACATAACCCTCTTGCCCAGGTAGCAGGCTTTTCCCATTGGTCATCTCGTAGTGCATATCGACGCGTCATCCTTTTCCTCTTATCTCTCTTTTTGAAACAGTTTTAATTCCAGTTTATTTAATTGATGACACGCCTTAGATTGTGAACATCACCACTTGCCATTTATCTAGAATACGAGAAGATATCATTATACCGAGCAACGAATATTAATTGTCTTCTCCTTGAGTTTTTTAAAAATCTCGTACTGTCGTAAAATATCAGGAATCTGCAATTGATCGTAAAATTCAATCAATACGACAGTAAGATCCCCTGCCGAACTCAAGTTCCGTATTCTGATACAAGTATCAATATCTGCTATAATTTCCTGTGCGCGGTTACTTGCTTCCTCTACACATCCGGCGAAGTATTCCTCAAAGCTAAAAACAAAATGATGGAATCATTTTATGCTTCCTATCTGAAGCATCCGTTGTTGTAGGTCACTTAAAGCATAGCTAAGGTGTATATCGTTGCTTGTAAATTCTGCTCCATTTAGTACTTCAAAATCTCTGGTAAAAAAGCTTGAGTGCTTCAGGTTGTTGTCCTAAATCTGACATATCACATTGGTCATCCCAAATAAACAGTCAACTGAATAAATCACTGGCAATCTTGATTTTTTCAATATCGCAGTAAGAATAAGTATCTGCTACTAGCTTAAAAAAATTTGACTTAATGAAACGTCAGGAAACTGATTGATTAGCCAGTAGGTTAAAGCGAGTTACCCATTCAAGAGCATACTCTTCTAAAACATCAACATGCCTATTGATATGGGATAAAAATGGGTAATACAAATCAGAAGAAAGTAGTTTCCTCATAAAAATGAATATATTAATTATAAGTAATAAACATTAATTACAGGAGAATAAAATAAAGAGATTCAAAAAAAGCCTATAATAGTTTTTTGAAAAAACTAAACTTACTAAAACACAACATTTTATGCAGGGCGTAAATCATATTTAAATCACTGTAGTGGTGTGTAAATCTATATAAATATTTTCAAACTTAACTAATATTGTTGGATATTTAACAAAAAATATTAACTGTAATTATCTGTAAATATATTTCTTATAAAAATTTTATAAGAAATATTCTTACATCTATAAAGATTCATGATAAATACTGTTGACTAACTGAAAGGATTAACTTGAAGCATCAATAATCTTGTTCTTATTTAGCGCTAATTTTCTAATAAAACAAGGGTAAAAATAACTAATTTCAGAGAGATCGCCTTTATAAAAGAGGATTTTAAACTTTGGTGAAAACCAAAATTGGTGATTGATGTACGTTAGTGATCGCCCCAATGCAAAGCTTTAGGCAATTTTCTAGCGTGAAAATGTTGCTGTTATCTGAGTTTTTGGGAACTATAGGGTTGTCAGACGATAAATTTGCAGTCTGTCTACCAATCAAATAGTGGGGACTTAGCTGCGATCGCAGGGCAAATAGGGAATAACTAACAATAAATAAAATTAATTTAGATATATGAATGAACAACTAGATACAAAAATGCTTTATACCCCAGATGATAGTTTAATCCTAGTGATAGATGATACTACTACTAATTTAGAAATTGTCTTTGATACATTAACTAATGTAGGCTTTAAAGTTATCACAGAAAATGATGGAGAAAGGGCACTTAAGCAGGTTGAGTTCCAACTGCCTGACTTAATTTTATTAGATGTTATGATGCCAGGAATAGATGGATTTGAAACTTGTAAAAGACTGAAAGAAAATTCAGCTACTTGTGATATACCCGTAATTTTTATGACAGCTAATTCTGATACTCACAGTAAGGTAAAGGGTCTAAACATCGGAGCAGTTGATTACATCACAAAACCCTTTCATGAAGAAGAATTATTAGCTAGAATTAAAACCCATCTTCAATTACGAAATCTCAGAAAAACTTTAGAAAAACGAGTTTTAGAAAGGACATCAGCATTATCTAGGGCATTAAAAGACCTACAAGAGTCTCAACTTCAGCTTGTACAGACAGAAAAAATGTCTGCCCTTGGTCAACTAGTAGCAGGAGTTGCTCATGAAATTAATAATCCAGTTGGTTTCATTCATGGCAATCTTGGACACGCTTCAGTATATTTCCAAGACATGATTAAGATTATTGACCTCTATCAGCAGCACTATCCTAATCCAGTTCCAGAAATTCAAGAAGAAATTGCAACGATAGATTTGAAGTATATACTTGCCGATCTACCTAATTTAATTTCCTCAATGAAAGAGGGAGTTCAGCGCATTCGCAACATTAGTACCAGCTTGAGAATCTTTTCTCGATCCGATAGCGATCGCAAAGTGTCTTGCAACATTCATGATGGCATAGACAGTACAATTATGATTCTCAAACACCGTTTAAAAGCATCCGAAGTTCGACCTGATATTCAAGTAATTAGAGATTACGATATATTGCCAGAATTAGAATGTTTTATTGGACAAATAAATCAGGTATTTATGAATTTATTAGCTAATGCTATTGATGCTTTAGAGGAGTCTAATATAGGACTTACCTATATGGATATTGAAGCAAATCCGAATCAAATTTTGATTCAAACTACTCTCACTGAAGATAAAAATTATATCTTGATTAGGATTAAAGATAATGGCGTAGGAATGTCGATTGATGTCCAACGAAAAATCTTTGACTATCTATTCACTACCAAGCCTGTGGGTCAAGGTACAGGATTAGGATTATCAATTGCGCGTCAAATTGTTGTCGAAAAACATGGAGGAACTTTAGAGGTAAATTCATCAATAGGGCAAGGTTCAGAGTTTATCATTAAACTTCCCGTTTAATTATTATAGTAAGTTAAATTTTTTAACATAATAAATCAATTTATGTTCAAGGCAGTAGTAGGTCACAGTAACGATCCAGATTCTCTAGCAGCAATTGAAGAAGTTCTTCAGCAATGTGCCAGTTCTCTTGCAGGAGATATACCAAAAGCTGGGATTATTTTTGCTGCAATTGACTTTGATCATTCTCTCATTTTGCAGCAAATCGATCGGGCTTTTCCGGGGATTGAATTGATTGGTGGAACAACAGATGGAGAAATTTCTTCAGTCTTAGAGTTTCAACAAGACTCAATCACTTTGATGTTGTTTTGCTCAAATGAAGTTGAAATTTATGCAGGAGTTGGACGCAAAGTTTCAGACGATCCAATTACTGCAACTAAACAAGCTGTGGAGCAAGCTAAAGCAAAAAGTACTGCACCTCCAAAGCTATGCTTAACTCATCCAGAGAGCCTCACAACTAATGGTGTCTCTATATTAAATGGCTTAAAGCTAGCTCTTGGTCAATATATGCCAATATTCGGTGGTTTGGCAGGCGATCAATCAAGATATCAAAGTACGTATCAATTTTTCCAAACAGAAGTAATAAGTGATTCTGTACCAATTCTGCTTTTTTCCGGCACAATATTGTTTTCTCACGCTGTTGCAAGTGGTTGGCATCCTATTGGTCAAACAAGCAAAGTGACTAAGGTAGATAAAAACATAGTCTATGAAATAGATGGTAAACCAGCTTTAGATTTTTATCATCATTATTTAGGTTTGCTTCCACCTTCAATGGAATATCCACTAGCAGTGTTTGATGAGAATGAAGAAAATTTTTATATAAGAGCACCTATTGCTTACAATCAAGAATCTAGTAGCATAACCTTTTTTGGAGATATTCCCGAGCAAGCAATTATTCAAATTTCCGAAGCAGGTTATGAAGATATTTTGGCAGCTTCCAAGGCATCATTTATGAATGCCTTAGATAATTATCCTGGTACAGAACCAAGCGCTGTTTTATTTTTTTCATGTGTAGCTCGTCGGCAAATACTTGGTACTAGGGCACAAGAAGAGTATCAAAATACAAAACTTTGTCTGGCTGACTATTTACCTGCCTGTGGCTTTTATTCTTATGGAGAAATTGCTCCTATAGATGGAATTAGCCAGACGCAATTCCACAATGAAACTTTTGTAACTTTAATTTTGGGAAATCAGTAAAAATTAATGGAAATATTAGATTATCAACAAGAAATTAAGGAATTAAAAAAAGCCAATCGAATTATCCAAAAGAAATTAGAGCGTTCTGAATCAGACCGGAGAAAACTTGAAGAAACAAATCGAAAAAAAGAATCTTTGCTCAGAAGAGTAATTGATGAACTAAAGGAATATCAAAATAAGTTAGAACTGGAGTTTAGACTAAAAGCGATATGAGAGAACGTAAATCAAATAGAATTACA
>NZ_JAVRCE010000109.1:0-15358 GCF_034530915.1 Nostoc sp. DedQUE09 | reverse complement strand
ATCTCGATTTTAATCGCTTGCCTAAATTTTATCCAATTACAATATCTTTGGAGGCGATTAAATACAGCAAAAGCTTCAATTAATCTTTAAGAGGAGTGTGTATTGTTTTCTGTAAATTTTTTGTTGCGGAAAAACTTCGTTACACAGAAATATTTAGCGATAATATTCCCGCGTCCAAATCGATGGTAGTAAAGGTGACAGCCACTTTATATAGACAACAATAACCGCTTCTAAGTAGGTGGGCGAGAAAATTTCTAACTATGTAACGAAAGCTTAACCAGAACGACTAAAGTTAAATTTAATACGTTTTGTACTGTATTTGCCTTTTTCTCCCCTAGCTTTAACGCCATCAATCACGGCGTAAGCAATGGTAGTACTCATCATCAAATATTTGCCCACATAGTTCATCTTTTTTAAGGTGCTGCCACTCCAATTCAATTGGGTTCATCTCGGAGCAATATTTGGGCAAAAAAAAGATATATAAACCCATACTCTCCTATTTTGACCATAACTTTTGCACCTCAAGGCATCGATGTATCGGCCCGTTATCCTGCACAATTACCCTAATACGTCTCGTCCTTTGGGCATCAACTGCTTCTTGCTCCATCATTTGGATATAAGACTTGCGGTTAACGCCCCCGATCACCAAACCGTAAACAAAACTGATTAAAGGTTGGAGGAATCCAATAATGCTTAATCTACGACTGCGACGTTTGTTTTGTTCTAAACGTTTTTGCTCACCTCTGAAGTAATAGGTGTAACTTGGTTCACTCCATACACAAAACCCTGATTCATCCAAATACTTTAAGTCCATTTCTCCAGTTGCAGACGCTAGTTCCAACATATCTAAGTCTGCTTGCTTGCGATCGCGTACTACGGGGTCTTGTTTTCCTTTATGGCTCTTTCTGGTGCGCTTCCAATTGACCCCCTTTTTTTGAGTACCCGTCTTAATCTGTCAGGACTCAGTTGCACATTGCGCTCACGTTCTAAATTTACTTATCTTTACATAATTGGGTTTTTTCGCACCTACCTACTTACAGGACAGAAATCAAAATGCGTGGTTGGCGTTTCCCCTGGCGTACCGCTACCAGGGACAAGATTTACCAAACCTGTGATCGCCGACTGGTGGAGTTGATCGCAAAACAGAGGGCTAAGTGGAGTGAGCGTGAATCTTGGCAAGAGAAAATCCCCACTGTCATCAAGTCAATTAATAACTTAGAAGGCTCTAAAGCCGGACTAGAAGAATTACTGGGCTATTGGTCACAAGTTGTAAAACCCTCAGCAATACCAGAACCAACAACACAACAAAAACTGGATGAAACACAACCCATCGGTTACTACTCAAATCGTTCTCTTGATTGGCATAAAGCCACATTCTCTGAACTTCTAGACCGCATGGATGAAGTTGGCAAGGACAAAGCGATCGCTTCTTTCAGCAGCCGTTATGACCAACAAAACCCAGGTGCAACACTCAAATGGTTAGATTGGTTAAAACTTACACATACTCAAATGTATGTGTACTTACATCCGCAAGCTGCATGAACAATATGGAATCTAGATTTTCTAGAAATCAAAATTTTCAAATGAGGTGAACTATGACACAAGACAAATCAAACTTCACATCACAACAAGACCGCTTACCTCCACAAAGCGTTGAGGCTGAAGAAGTGATACTCGGTGGCATCATGCTCGACCCAAGTGCCATGAGCCGAATCAGCGATCGCTTGGTGACAGATGCTTTTTACATCAATATCAATGCCCACAAAGACATTTATCAAGCCCCTACGACTGTATAGCCAAGGATTACCAACAGACTTGCTTTGCATCACCAACTGGTTGTCTGATAATGGTTTATTGTTCCGTATCGGTGGACGCAATAAACTGGCCAGTCTGGTTGACCGTACTGTGTCAGCTGTGAACATTGATGCTTTAGCTGACTTGGTAATGGAAAAATACCAAAGGCGGCAGTTAATCCTTGTTGGCACTGAGATTGTTCAACTCGCCTATGCCACAATACGGTTCAGTTAAAGAAAATTGTAGGTTGGGTTAAGCAAAGCGCAACCCAACAAAGCCCTGAAAATGTTGGGTTTCGTTTCTCAACCCAACCTACACATTTCAAGGTTTTTGGCACTAACTGAACTGTATTGGCCTATGCCACCGAAACTGATTTACCTGTAATTCTTGACGAAGCCGAACAAAAAGTCTACGGCATTACGTCTGAGCATTCTGCCTCTGACTTGGTTCATATTTCTCATGCCCTAGCCGACACTTTTACCGAAATTGAAGCGCGTCATGCTGGTACAGGCTCACCAGCAGCAAGGACTGGATTTTATCACCTGGACAGTATACTCGGCGGTGGTTTTCGCAAAGGACGGTTGTATGTACTGGCTGCTCGTCCTTCTGTTGGTAAATCCGCTTTGGCTGGTAATCTCGCTCTTAATGTTGCCAAAACTGGGAAGATGCCTATTTGCGTTTTCAGCTTGGAAATGTCTACTGACGAGTATGTACAGCGATTCTTAAGCAGCGAATCTGGCATTGAAAACAATTTTCTAGAAACTGGGAATGTGAATGAAAGCCAGTGGCAACCCTTGAGCGTGGCGATCGCCAAATTAAGCGAACAACAGATTTTCATCAACGACGAATCTTGCCCTTCTCTTAATCAAATCCGTAGCCAAGTCCGCCGAATTTCATCCCATTACGGTGGTGTTGGGCTTGTCATCATTGACTACTTACAGCTTATGGCTCTTGATACTGATTCACGGGTGAACATGGCTCAACGAGTCGGTGAAATCAGCCAGGGATTAAAAAGATTAGCCAAAGATTTGGATGTGCCTGTACTGGCTTTATCCCAACTCAACCGCGAAGTTGAACACCGTAACGATAAACGCCCTGTACTAAGTGATTTAAAAGACAGTGGTGCTGTTGAGCAAGACAGTGATGTTGTGATCATGCTTTACCGCGAAGAAATGTACAACCCCGATACCCCAGATCGTGGCATTGCTGAGTTAGTTGTTCGCAACCAACGCAATGGCCCCACTGGTACAGTCAAGCTTTTATTTGACCATCAGTTTACCAAGTTCAAAAACTTAGCCCGTGAGAAAGCATTTTAGTATATGAAAATACACGCCTGCTCTCTGATGAATCTCAATTGGGTGTACTGCTGCCGCCGGTGCGGTCGCGCAGGTATTCCCAAATCCGTCGAATCTCCTCCTGAAAAACAGCGTGATCGCGTTCTGCATCTCTTTGAGCCACCCGCAGTGCTTCAGTATGTAGACGGGCAATGTCCGCCAGTTCTCTGATAGTACGCTCTAACCGCGCAATTGTTTGGGAATTTCCCCTTGTTTCTCGCCTATTAGCATTCTGTACGGTACGAAGCAAATCTAGTTCATCACCGATTTCTTCTAAACGAGTATCAATGTTATCAAATCTTGCGCTGATATCTGACGGCGGCAGAGCGTTTGTCATAATTCCTCCTTCTCCTTTTGTGCTAGCGATGTCAGGTGGGGTTGTGTATATGGCGGATGAGGAAGCTTTGGAATTGCTCTCGATGATGCGGCAGTTTGGGATTATAACAGGATAGCTGGACTATGACTTGTTGTTAAGTACTACGCAGCTAGTAAGTTTAATAGTTAACAATAGAAATGCCAGAGTAAAACAGATTAGTTAAATTATTGATTGCACTCAGAAAAATATCAAGTATGACTATCTCGCTCGATGCGCTCGTAGAATTAAATCGGCTCAATATGTCTTTAATTATCGAGGCAGCAGGTGGAACGTTTGACCCAGCCTTTCGACGTACTCGGCTAGTATCTGAGGTTGAGGCTGGTTCTGAAATAATTACAGTATGTCAGAAAAATCGTTTGGCAGCTTATTTAGAATTTCACATCACAGGCAATAACTGTAATGTGCAATCACTTCAAATTCATCCCGATTATCAGGGTAGTACAATCCTAGCTCGTCTCTTGTCTAAGGTATGTCAGAGGTTACGGAATGCTCCAACATTAATCATCAACTCTTGTGCACATGAAGGGAATACTAAATCACTCTCATTGCATCAGAAATTGGGGTTTTATGAGGTGAAAACAGAAGGCAATCGAGTATTCTTTGAAATAAGTGGTCAGAACCTGATTGCGCGTCTGAATCGGTTCGAGCAGAAATCCGCCTAACAAGTGCGTTGCAGCGGAATGAAGAAACTTCTGTGCTTAGTTCGAGATTATTTGCATCCGCTGACCGCAACTGTTAGCCTGCTTAAGTTATCAGTTGGGCATCTCTATTCAGCCAAGGATGACTTCTGGTATCAAGATGACTGGTGGCAATTTGGAATTAATCAAAATGGCGACATTGTAGGGTTTGTGCTTCTGGTTATCTTTACAGGATGTGCCAAAGAAGACAAAGAGAAAGGAACTATCTACGATATTGGTGTACTTTCAGAGTACCGAGGGCAGGGTGGGAGCAAACAATCTTTTGTCACAAGGAACACGTATATTACAAGAAGTAGGGGTTTGGAGAGTGTTTTGTGATACTTGGGTGGGTAACGAGCGGATGATTTCTGCCTTCGGTGCGAGTAGGCTATCAACAGTACGGTGAACCTTGGCAGCGTCTCATTTGAATGGGCTTCACCTCTCGAATTTTTAGGTTACTCTGACAGTTTATATTTACCAATGATTAGTTAAAATCAAGCCAGGTAAACAAATTGGCAAAAGGTGAGCCTGAGTGCTTTTTTCCAAAATTCAACACAAATCTATTATCAGTTTGATGTTTTTGCTGATTTTGACTATAGCTAGTGGAATTTTTGTATACTTAGTTTCCCCATTACGAGAACCAACTTTTCAACCAAATAGCGGCAACGGAGGTTCATTAGTTCCCTGGATGAGAGGAATCACAGAGTCACATTGGTTATGGGGAGCTAATATTTTAGCTTTTTTACTTTCTAGCAATCTTACGTTCATTGCTTGGCAAAAATGGGGACTCAACCAAAACACTCAATGGTTGCGTTTGACGTTAATGGTACTAGTAGTCTGCCAAGGAAACTTTGCGTTGTGGTCAGCAGAGGAGCGGAGGGGCAGAGGGGCAGGGGGGAAAGACTTACTGCAAGTTTCTACCCTGCTCCCCTGCTCCCTTGCTCCCCTGCTCCCTTGCTTACCTCCACGTAGCAATTTTGGGTTGGTACACTACTAGTGTGGATATTACTATTTAGCTTTTTGTGGCTAGCATTTATGTCTCACTTATTATCACAGTGGTTAATTGACTAAGCTATATGTATGAGCGTTCTGTAGTGATGAAAGTCTATCTGCAATTACTGTTTGTGAATTAAACTCATTTGGCGATCGCTCACAGCACTATGTACAGCAGTTAAGTAAGTTTAAATTCAACAGTCTAAACACGAGTCGTATAATCAAATATTGTAATTGTTGGAGAGTTATTCGTGTACCTGGAATCACAATTACGAGAAGCTTGGTCGCAAGTAGCCAAAAGCTTTTGTGCCAGATCGGGGCCATTAGTTCGGACTATTGAGGATATCGAACCTACCGCATTACAAACATCTTGGTTGATATGCGCCCAGTCACTACAGACACTCTTTGCCAATCATTATGGATATGAATCTGTAGCAGCGCGTTTTTCAGTCCCCAAGGATTATGAAGTCTTCATGCAACTTATAGGCGGCGGTTGGAAATGGCCGTTTAGCTTAGAATGGGTTCTATTTGACGCACAGACAGTTACTACAGCCACCGAGAATAACTTTCGGTTGTTTGTAAGCGAGGTGGAAGAAGATGAACCACCGATGGATTCTGGCTTTTGGTTGAGTATTGGATGCTGGTCAGACAAACATGAGTATCTTCTGTGTTGCGACCGAAACCACAGCCATTACGGAGTTGTCCTCGACGGACATGATAGCCACCCTTGGCTCAACGGTGTTGAAACCTCTTGAGTCATACCTTTACCTTATCTCGAATACAAATTAACAAGCGTTCGCCCTGTGAATTTCTAACTCCAGCACCCTCAACACCTTCTCCTCCAACTGAGGTAAATAAGCCCGCTTCAGCTTTCCCAACGATTCCAAAAACTTCTGCACCGATTCCTCCAGCCCACCAGAATACACCCGACTAATGCGTAGGCGTAGCCCGCCGTAGGCATCGCAAAGTGATTCCATCTGTTCGCACTCCTGCGGCAAGTATTCATAAGATTTCAAATACTTCACCCCAACAGTACATTCGCCATTCCAAAGCCTGACAGTGCAACTGAAGTCATGAACGACGGTAACGATCGCCCAACAACCGCTTTTAACCCTAAGTAATCAGCTGGACTTGTTTCAATCGGTGAGCAGGTGTGAGAATCTTAGAAATTAATTAATAATTTCTCCTTTGTTATTGGCCAACTTTTCACGCCATTTTTGGAGTTCTTCAGGTGTTTGTCTCACCCAATCTGTGACTTCGCCAACGATTTTTAATGGTGCTTGGGAGCGATATGAGCGTGTCGGATTGCCGGGAAATTTTTTGTCTGTAACATTCGGGTCATTTTCAAACTCTCCTGTTGGTTCAACGATATAAACACGTTCACGGTTATCACCTTTTGCTAATGCAGCAGCTAGTCCCGCTCCATTGACAAGGGCTGTGAAATAAATGTGATTCATTTTGAGTTCAAGTTTGTAATTAGAACTGCCTCCTGCTGTCAGCAAATCGCCAACCTGCAAATCTGCTTTCGTTCCATGATAAAAGGGGCCTTTGTCAGAAGGTTTATCCTTAAACGAAGTTGCTAATTCATAATTCTTTCTTGCCTTGTCAGGGTCGCTTAAGTCCTCATAGCATTTGGCAATGTTTGAATATAGAGAAGGTATTGCACTCTTAACAGTGTTGTTATTTATTTTTAATGCAAACTGCAAAGCCGTTTCGAGCCATTTTAATTTGTCAGAAATATTTTTCTGATATCGAGCTACATAATGGGCTGAAATAAATTTTTCAAAGTCGTATGTCGCTTCGTTCCAGGCTTGAAGAAATAGTTTACTTGCTTCTTCTGGTTTGCCTTTTTCTTCCATGCCCATACCTTGAAGACAGAGTTTAACAACATTGTTGTTTGGGTTGAATTCCATGATTACTTTGTCTCGTAATGATTGTAATTTCGATTTAGTTGCTTGTCCTTAGTCTGTTGAAGTGCATCGTAACTGCTGCTAACGGTTCGCTTGAGCGGCTGCAAATAACCTTTACCTCACACCAACACCCACCCTTGCCCCTGAGTTCTGGGCTATCCTTAGCAAGGATTTGGCATACTTCGCCCAAGTGGTAGGTATTTGGTACTCTGGTACGCTCCATTTTGAAAAACCCATACATTTGTACAGCGAATCTTCATTATGACCTCACTTGATCTTGAACACTTACAAACAGTTTTCAATCTATCGCCACAAGCTCAAGCATAGACAGCATAACGACCCAGTTCATCCGCCGCCAGTAACCTCTCGGACTCAACGAAAAGGCTCTAAACGGTCGGGTGCAAGCGGATTGTTGGGCTGCGATGGGAGCAAATAGCGGTGAAGTGCTTGTACAGAATCTGACCGAAGTCACTAACCCCTGTTCATTGCAAACGGTAAAAGCAACGGCTCGAATTGTAACTGCCTTTCCGATTACTCATTTTTGTTTTTCGTCTTTTGAATCATCTCTTGGATTGTTTCGGTTTCGCCAATTTCATAAAGACTAATCAAACTATTCTCAATAGTAAAGATTTGCTCAATTGTTGCATCCGCGAGCAAATTGCCTTGCAAATCTCTGACGATTTGATGAACGGTAACAACATTTCGATTGTTTTCATCCGTCTCGAATTTTAAGGTTTCAAGCTGCACTTGAATAACCTTATATTGATTAGTCCAGTATTCGCGCACCGCGTCGCGTCCATAAACGAAACCGCCTTCGACCCCATTGGCCCATTTCACGTCTGGGTGCATCACCGAGATGATTGTTTCAAGCTCGCCTTTGTTGAAGGCTTCGTATAAATTTTGCAGAAACTGCTGATTTGAACTCATAATTATTCACCATCCAATACGAATGTTATTAAAACAAGAAAGCAGCCCAACGGCTAAAGTGAGCGGTAGCGAGTGAACTAGAATGTAGCACAAAGGCTCTCTACCGTCCGCTCCACTGCGTTATTCTACTGCGTCTCTACGACGATCAACTTACTGGAAATCGATCAACTTCAGCTTTGTGCGGAGCCGTTGAGTTGTTGCTGAAACTGAACTTTCTCCTGACTTAAATTCTGAATTTTAGTTTGCCAGTCGTCTGCTTGGTGAGTAGTCTGTCAACGCTAATGTCCGATCCTCAATGTCCCCAACGAGCAAACCATGCGCTTCAGCCGTCACCTTCTTGATCTCTGACCACTCTTGATCCGCCATGAACTTTGCCCACTGCTCCTTCATCGTTTCTAGGTCAGACCACTCCAGCAAATAGACTAACTCCGTGCGGTTATTGTGCTGAGATTCCCAGGTTGCTACAATCTTGAAGCCGTATCGCGCCATGATCTGCATCGCATGATCGTGGAATCGTTCGTGAAACGCCTTTTTATTGTTGTCAAAAATCTCGTAGATCCGCAGTTGGTGGATGACACTGGCTGTCGTTTTATCTCCTTTGCTGGAAGTTTGTGAAAGTCCAACTGTGCTGCTCATGACAATGAAGACCATCGCTAGCGTAGCAATCAGCAGAAATGTCTTGGTGTGAATCATAGATAACCCTCTATTTGGAGTATTTCGCTTGTTCCGTCAGCGACCAACGACGATACAGATAGCTACCTCGCGATCGCTTGACTGTCTGCATAGTCCGTACTCACCGTGACTTGCTGCCAATCCTCTAAACCCGTTTTGACCGATTCCAGTTTGTCCTGAATCAGGCTCATCGCATCCGTGCCTAATGCTAGTCGCATCGGTGGATTGGGGCTTTCTACAGCTTGAATGATTGCTTGTGCTGCTTTGGCTGGATTACCAGGTTGTTGACCATCCATGTCTTTAAACCACTGCAAGGAAGCACGACTCACAGAATCATAAGCATTAACTACTTGTTCGGCAGTGGAGAGCGATCGCCCATTAAAGTTTGTCCGAAATGCTCCAGGTTCAATTAAGGTGATTTTGATGCCAAAGGATTCGACTTCTTTCGCCAGGGCTTCAGACATCCCTTCTACGGCAAATTTAGTCGCACAGTAGATGCTACTTCCACCAAACCCGACTAATCCTGCCGTCGATGACATATTTACAATGTGTCCCCTACCTTGCTGACGCATCAGAGGTAAAACCGTTTGGGTGAGATGAACTGCCCCAAAGAAGTTAGTTTCAAATGCCTGACGAATATCAGAATCACTGACTTCTTCGAGTGCGCCAATCAATCCATAGCCTGCATTATTCACGAGTACATCAATTCGACCGAATGTTTGGATTGCTGCGTCAACCGCGGCTTGCCTCTCTTGAGATAGAGTCACATCTAAACGCACAGCTTTTGCAGTGTTTGGATATTGATCAATCAAAGCGCGAAGTTGTTCGGGTTTACGAGCCGTCGCTAGCAGGCAATTGCCCTTTTTTAACACGGCTTCTGCTAGCGCACGTCCGAATCCAGTTGAGCAGCCTGTAATTAACCAAACCTTAGAAGTGAGACGATTTTTATCTAAGTTCATTTGCTTTCTCCAATTCAAAAGTGATGAGATACGCTTCATACTTCTAACGATAGGAGACAGCAATAGAACTGTCCAATATATATAAGACTAGGATTAATAGCTTCAACATATAAGTATGGTCGAACTACGGCATCTGCACTATTTCATTGCGGTCGCTGAGGAACTTCACTTTAGTCGAGCCGCAGAACGGTTGTGCATTTCTCAACCCCCGCTAAGTCAGCAGATTCGCAGTTTAGAAGATGAACTCGGAGTCAAACTGTTTGAGAGAACGAAGCGACAAGTGCAGTTGACTGAAGCTGGCAAAGTGTTTTTAGAGCGCTCTTATCTGGTGTTAGGGCAACTTGAACAAGCGATCGCACTCACCCAACAAATTGGGCGCGGTGAGGTGGGACGGTTGGCGATTGGATTTGTTGACTCTGCAATGTATACGGTACTACCAGAGATGTTAAGGGTCTTTCGAGAGCAATTTCCAGCCGTCGAACTGCAATTGTATGAACTAACGACGGCTCAACAGATTCAAGCGCTGCACCATAAACAGGTTGATATCGGCATTGTTCGTTCTGCCGTTAGCGAACCTGGTTTGAGCGTGGAGTGCCTTTTGCCAGAATCATTGGTCTTAGCGTTGCCCGAAACCCATCGGTTGTCTGCCCATCCTCAAGTGTCGCTCTCTACATTGGCTTCAGAATCATTCATCCTATTTCCTGCCAAAATGGGACCAGTTTTTTATGAGCAGATTATTCACCTTTGTCAACAAGCTGGATTTCGTCCAAAAGTGGCACAAGAAGCAGTTCAGATGCACACGATCATCGGTTTAGTTGCAGCAGGACTGGGCATTGCGATCGTTCCTGCCTCCTTGCAAAACTTCCACAGAAGCGGAGTCATTTATAGACCCCTACAAGAACAGAACCCTAAAACCGGACTTTATCTAGCTTGGCGGCAGCATGATACCTCTCCAGTCATCAAAGCATTTCTCGGTTTGGTGCAAAGGACAACGCAATGGTAGTCAAATCGTGATAATCCGTGAACCGTTAGAGATCAAGCATCTCACCGAATCTCTTCCAAGTACTGTCTCAGCAGTAGCCTGAAGCCGCATAACTGCGGAGTTGAACCGCACCTTCGGCTGATCGCCTTCGGGCGATTAACGAGGTATCGGTTCCAAGGAAGTGTTGTTGTGACAACACTTGGCAGATTTTAATATATTATGTAAAGTTTTATACTGGTTGTTCTACATACTGTTACAATCAACCTCAATAATATATGCCACTCGTGAGTTATGGAGCGAGTAACACTACCAGATGTTCTCACCCTAGTAGTTGCTTCGCCTCACTCACCGAACCATGCCGCAGTTCGTAAAGGGTTTGATGCAATCCAGTGTGGGCATTAGCCGTTGAAGGGGTTATTTTTCCCCATACTCAGACTCCAAAACACTCAACAGCTTTTCTTCCACCGCAGTAAGATAGGATCGATTCAGCTTCCCCAATAACTGCAACAGACTTTTGACTGTCTCCTCCAGCGAATCGGAATACACTCGATTAATGCGATCGCTTAAAGACTGGATCTGCTCACACTCGGCAGGCAGGTAGTTGTAAGATTTGAGGTGCTGCAACCCAACCGTATGTTCGCTATCCCGCATTCTCACAGTGCAACTAAAGTCATGAACAGCAACTACTATGCACCAACACTTTGACAAGTTCCTTAAAAACTGTCCAAAGTATTGTTAAATCGCGCCTGATAAAATAAATGGATGAGCAGTGTCCTGTTCTCCAGTTGAAACTGAATTGGATAAGTTTTTATGGTGACTTCAAACCAATCAAATAGCCAGAGTGTTGCTGACGAAATGACAGCATATCTTCAAGCTTATCTAGAAACTGGTTTTTTCATGGGGTCTGTACTGGTTGCTCGTGCAGATGAGGTACTGTTGAATCAGGGCTATGGAATGGCAAACCTAGAACATGGAATTGCTAACACACCTCAAACCAAATTCCGTCTCGGTTCTATCACCAAGCAATTCACAGCCACAGCAGTTTTGCAACTCCAAGAGCAAGGCTTGTTACAGGTAAATGACTCTATTTCAACCTACTTGCCCTATTACCCTCAAGGGGAACAAATTACCGTTCATCACCTGCTCACCCATACTGCTGGAATTCCCAACTACACAAGCTTTCCTGACTATGCTCAAAACAAACGGACAGCTATGACCGTTGATGAAGTCATTAACTGGTTCAACCAGCGACCACTAGAATTTACACCGGGCGATCGCTACAGTTACAGCAATTCTGGTTACGTAGTATTAACGAAGCTGATTGAAACCCTTTCCGTCCAGTCCTATGCTGACTACTTGCAGCAACATATCCTTGAACCACTGGAGATGAATAGTTCCGGATATGACCGACCAGAGCCGATATTGTCTCACCGGGCTTCTGGCTATACACCCTTGTCAACAGGCTATCAGAATGCTGAATTTCTGGATATGTCCATTCCATCCGGGGCTGGAGCATTGTACTCCACTATTGAAGACCTTTACAAGTGGGATCAAGCTCTTTACAGCGATATCATTTTAAGCGAGTCCTCTCGGCACTCGATGTTTTCGCCTACTGCGGGAATGGGTGAAGAAGATGGCAATGCTTACTACAGTTATGGCTGGGTGATTGATCGTCCTTATGAACGCGATCGCGTGGCTCATGGTGGACGGATTGACGGTTTCACCACCAGCATTGCCAGATTTCTTGATGAACGAGTAATAATTATTGTTCTGAGTAATTTAGAGACAGCCCCAGTCGCCAGGATTAGCAACGATTTAGCTGCAATTTTGTTTAGTAAGCCGTATGAATTGCCTAAACAACGTCAGGTGATTGTGCTTGATCCCGCCATTTATGAGGCTTATGTGGGAGATTATCAACTTGCTCCCGAGGTTGTCTTGACAGTGACGACCGAGGCTCAACGCCTTTTTGCTCAATTAACCGGACAGAAACAGGTAGAGATTTTTCCAGAGTCGGCAACCGAGTTTTTTCTCAAAATAGTCGATGCTCAACTGACATTTGTGGTAAATGAGACAGGCAAGCCTGTGCGTATCATCCTGCATCAAGGGGGACTAGACCAAGTGGCAAACAGAATTGCTCGTTGAGGAGCTTTTTCGCTGACTTTTACACCGACTCTTCCAATACACTAAAATACACTAGCGAAATGCGTAAACCCTTTGCGGCTTGCTATTCTACCTCCAAAACAGTCAACAACTTTTCCTCCACCGTAGTAAGATAGGGTCGATTCAGCTTCCCCAACAACTGCAACAGACTTTTAACTGTCTCCTCCAGCGAATCAGAATATATTCTACTGATGCGATCGCTAATCTCTCGAACCTGTTGACATTCGGCAGGCAGGTAGTTGAAAGACTTCAGGTATTGCAACCCAATCGTTTACTCACCATCCCACATCCTCACAGTGCAACTAAAGTCATTCACTGCGCTGACAATTGCCCAACACCCACCCTTTCCTCTGAGTTCCAGGTTGTCTTTGACAAGGATTTGGCAGACTTCGCCTAACTGGTAGGTGTTGGGTACTTTCGTTCGCTCCATGATCCGTTGTACTACATCGCCTACAACTCTAGCAGATGGTACCTGACCTCCGGCTTCTTCCACCGCCGTCTGCCATACTTCCCATTGCTGTTGAGGTTCCAGTTTTGTTATTGGTCTAACCTGGCGTTCACTCGTGGGCAAAATTTGTGTCCCAATGGAACACATTTGGTCATTTTCAGTTTGTCTACCATTGGGACACATTTCACCGTCACTCGATTCAGTTTCAGTCTCAGTTTCAGTTTGTGTCCCATTGGGACACATTTTCATCAGGTTATCAAACACAGCCGAAGCTTCAATTAATCTATAAGGATGACGGCGTTGAAATCCAAACCTATCCTTACAATACTCTTCAAAAGTGCCGTGCGTTGAACGATAAAGCCGACGATCGCGTAATTCCATCAACGCCTTACCAGCTTCAAAAACTGCTTTTTCCACACGCCGCTCTAAATGTAGGCGATCGCGCTGTTCATCCTCTGTCAACTCTGGAACTTCAACAGCAGTTACTGTAATTGTTGCTGAAGCAGAGCTTTACTAAACACCGGAATGAGATAAGTAGAACGAGGTGAAAAAACCAAACTATGTAAAGATAAGTAAATACGTACAAAGTGTCTACAAAGGTAACAGCGATATGGGCAGTCGTTTAAGGGTATTTCTGACTAGAGAGCAAGATAAAACTCTTCTGAACCTGAGAACGGCAGATGTACCTCAGAAGGTGAAAGACAGAGCCGAAGTGATTAGATTGAGCGCACATGGTTGGTATGTAGAGAAGATAGCAGCACATTTTAACTGGACTGCCCAAACAGTCAGAGAAGTGTTGCATAGATGGGAAAAGTTAGGCTTAGAGGGGCTTTGGGAGAAACCAGGGCGGGGAGGAAAATCAAGGTGGGTGGAAGCTGACATGGTTTTCTTAGAAGAATGTTTGGAGCTTGAGCCACGTACATATAACAGTGTTCAGTTAACTCAAAAATTAGAACAAGAACGCTCCGTAAAATTAAGTCCTGATAGGTTTTGACAGGTACTAAAAAAAAGGGGGTCATTTGGAAAGGAACTTTGAATTTGCCATAAGGGGAAACAAGATCCAGTAGTACAGCACATTAAACAGGCTGACTTAGAAATGCTGGAATTATCTGCGGCTGTTGGCGAAATAGATTTAAAGTATTTGGATGAATCAGGATTTTGTGCTTGGAGCGAACCGAGTTACAGTTATTACTTCCGAGGTCAGCAAAAACGCTTGGAGCAGAGTAAACGTAGGGGACGAAGGTTAAGTATTATTGGGTTTCTTCAACCCCTAATTAGTTTTGTGTACGGTTTGGTGATTGGCGGCGTTTCGCGCAAATCCTATATCCAAATGATGGAGATTGAAGCACTTGAAGCCCAAAAATCAGGACGTGTCAGAGTAATTGTTCAAGACAACGGCCCGATACATCGGTGTAAAGAAGTTATTCAATTATGGTCAAAGTGGGAAGACATGGGTTTGTACATCTTCTTTTTACCCAAATATTGTTCTGAGATGAATCCAATTGAATTGGAGTGGCAACACCTCAAAAAAGATGAACTTGCCTCGAAAACTTTTGAGGATGAGTACTACCATTGCCTATGCTGTCATTAATGGAGTTCAAACAAGAGGAGAAAAAGGAAACTACAGTACACAACGTGTAAAATTTAACTCAAATTCTTCTGCTTAATTATTTGTTACATAGTTTTAAATTTTCACCACGGCTTACTTATCTGAAGAGTCTGGCTTAAATGAAAAGCACCATTATCTAGCTGAAGAATATGTATATCTTCAGAATATGTAGTCGCAAACTGTTCTAAAAAAATATTGAAACAGGCTGTCTTGAGATGAGAGAATTCCCAAATATAATACTCTCCGGTTAGTGGTTCTACTAAGCCGTATAAATAGAAATTTTCTCGTTTCCACTGCATAGTACCCAAAGGCTTCACACCACGGAGCGTAATCAGTCTTCCTGGTTCTGTCTTTAATCCCACGCGACTTTCATCGCCACACCAGTATCTAACGCTTTTTGATTGATCTATTGCTGGGATGATGTGTTTTTTTATTACCTCTAGGTATTGAGGCAGTTTTTTTCTATAACCGCAAAGTTTGCTAGACAAGTAGTTTCTCAAGAGTTGTCAAGTAAGCT
>NZ_JAVRCE010000108.1:0-15362 GCF_034530915.1 Nostoc sp. DedQUE09 | reverse complement strand
CTGTAATTCTATTTGATTTACGTTCTCTCATATCGCTTTTAGTCTAAACTCCAGTACATAGCTTGGGCTCAATAACCCACGAGTTGAATGAAGTGAAGCTGTAAGATTTTTAGTTCAACAATGCATCTGAAAATCTGCTTATCTATTACTATATCTATAATAGTAAAATTAGTTACCCTCAAACTTTCTACTACTTAGATTTGAGGGCATAATTGTAATTTCTATAGATGCAGCATAACTTTGCTGCAAAGATTAAACTTCTTGTTTCGTAACTATGCCTGTAGACTGAATTTCTCTACGTTCTGCTGTCAATGAGTAACACAAGGACTCATACTGATTTAAAGCTTGTTCAAAAGCATATTGCTCAACAGCATATTGGCGACTTTTGTAACCCAAAGTTTTGACTTTTTCGGGGTTTTTGTACAAATCTAAAATTGCCATCGCTAAAGCTTGGGGATCTTCTGGAGGAACGATAACTCCGCCGCCACTTTGCCTAATGGCTCTTGCTGCCGTACCATTGTCGGGTACAGAGGCAACTAAGGCCCCTCCACTAGCAAGTAGCACTTGAATTTTTGACGGCATATTGAAGGATACAACATTTTTCTTTTGCACCACTAAACCAACATCCGCAGCTGCCAACATTTGTGGCAAATGTTTACGGGGTTGAAATGGCAGTAACAACACATTATCTGCGCCGCAGTCTAGACATTCCTGTTGCAATCGCTGTAAACCTTTTGCCTCTCCAACGATGACAAAGACAATATCTGGGATATGGCGCAACACAGAAGCAGCTTTGACGACGCTTTCTAAGCCTTGGGTTAGGGCAATGTTACCAGAATACAATACTACAAATTTGCCATTCAGATTATGTGCTGCACGGAAAGGGTTATCTTCTTTAGGCAAAGGGCGGATAAAATTTACATCAACCCAGTTGGGAATTTGCACAATTTTGTGAGCTTCTACGCCCTTAGCTCGCAAATTGTCCACAAACCCATCAGCGATGACGCTAATTTTACTGGCACTGCGGTAGGCAAATTTTTCTAATAATGTAAACAACTGGATGAGTAATTTATTTTTTAGCAGACCGACGTGGACGGCTGCTTCTGGTAATATATCTTGTAGATTTAAGATTACAGGACAAGCACGTAACCATCCTAAAAGCGCAACTGGTACACAACTTGGCAAGGATGGCGATGTTGAGAGGATCACATCTGGGCGCCAACCGAGAAGGGCGGGTACAAAACTAGTGACGACGAAACTCGCATCTAGTAATATCCGATCTAATAGGTTTGGTTGTGGACGAATCCAAACGTAACTGCGTTGAATTTGAACGCCATTTTTGTATTCGTTAACATACCATTTGCCCCGATATTCCTGGTAAATTTGCCGCTCAGGATAGTTCGGCATAGCAGTAACTACGCGCACTTCATGTCCACGTTTCACTAGTCCCTCTGCTAATTCAGTCATCAGTGGGGCAATACCAATTGGCTCTGGATAGTAGTTGTAGGAGTAAATTAAAATCCGCATAAAAATTTAGTCTCAAGTACCCCGGTTTTTTATTTAGTGACAAATATTTGTCTGAAATATCATTTGGGCTTGGAAACCCCTATATTTAATTGTGACTCTAGACTCTTTTTCTGTCAGGTATTTTCCTTAAAGATTGAGTAAACTTTGAGATGTAATACTTAGGGAAGCTGTGAAATTTTTTTACTATTTAAGCAGTTTTGAAATTGTTCTTTTTTGATTGGTACTTACGTAGAAGCCCTAAGTGTATTAGTTTTTGCCAAACATGAAATCATTGGGATAGCTTAGTATTAGCTTTCCCTATAAGTTACGTCAATAACTCATTTTTATTTAATCTGAATATTAATAAGATTTTTTGATCGTACTAGTCATGCAATGAGCGATCGCCCTTGTATTTTTTCTTTTTTTGCTGGCTCTGGTTTCCTAGATTTAGGCTTTGAAACCAGCGGTTTTAATATTGTTTATGTCAATGAAATTTTCGCCCCATTTATCGCCGCCTATCGCCATTCACGGGAAGTTCTAAAAATACGATCGCCTGAATATGGATATAATCATGGTGAGGCAGGAGATGTAACAAAACTTATTATTGGAAAAGAAGCACAACACCTTCAAGAATTAGTTAAAGACAGCCGCAAATCTCATAATATAATTGGTTTCATCGGTGGGCCTCCCTGTCCTGATTTTTCTATTGGTGGAAAAAATAGAGGAAGTTTAGGAAATAATGGTAAACTTTCCGCTGCATATATTGAATTAATTTGCCGCAATCTTCCAGATTTCTTTTTATTTGAGAACGTTAAGGGTTTATGGAAGACAACAAAACACCGTTTATTTTTTGAATCACTCAAGCAACAATTACACGAAGCAGGCTATATATTAACAGAACGATTAATTAATGCTATCGAATATGGCGTACCTCAGGATAGAGAAAGAATTATTCTAATTGGTTTCAAAAATAATTTTCTTCAGGACAGAGAGATCAAAATCGGTAGTGAAAAGTTACTACATGAGCGATCTTTTCCTTGGAATAATTATATTTTATATCCTCGCGAAAAAGTTTTTGCTTACCCTTGGCGTAAGTGTGAACCATTCCAAGAAAATTCTCTAATACCTTGTCCTGATGACATACCTGAAGAATTAACAGTTGAATACTGGTTTATCAAAAATAACGTTTTGAAACATCCAAATTCTGAAAACTGTTTTCAACCCAGAGCAGGTATCACAAAATTTGCTGCTATTGATGAAGGAGATGATTCTAAAAAATCTTTCAAGCGTCTGCATAGATGGCGTTACTCTCCGACAGCTTGCTATGGAAATAATGAAGTACATTTACATCCTTACAAAATCCGGCGAATTTCTGTAGCAGAAGCTTTAGCTATCCAATCTTTGCCTGCAAATTTTGTACTTCCAGATAGTATGTCACTCACTAATATGTTTAAAACTATTGGTAATGGTGTCCCATATTTGGCATCCCAGGCATTGGCTCAAACTATTATTAACTTCTTAGGAAATAGTGGAAAAAACACTCTTGGTATTCCTAGTATTACTACTACTTAGCGTCAACTTAAATACTTGCAGTAATTCCGGGATATCTGTAAAGCCAATATTAAAGACAATTCAGCGGCTTGTTTTCAGGATAAACTCGTAATAAATATGGTTTAATATATATATAAGAAATGTTTTAATTTTTTATAAAGTTTAATAATCAATCACTGGCAGAAGACACGATGGCAGCAGACTATCCAGACATTGATATTGCGCCATTTATCGATCACTCCCTGTTAATGCCAACGGCTACTCCAGAGCAGGTTGAGCAATGGTGTGAAGAAGCATATAGATTCAACTTTGCGGCGGTTTGTCTGTTCCCCGCTAATGTTAAGCAAGCAGTAGAACTCCTCCACGGTAAAAACCCCAAAGTCTGTACGGTGATTGGTTTTCCTTCTGGTGCAACGACTTCAGCGGTGAAACTGTATGAAGCTCAAGAAGCGGCGGATAGTGGGGCCACTGAGTTGGATGTAGTCATGAACTTGGGCTGGTTGAAAGCTGGCAAAACTGAAGAAGTCCACCGGGAGATTGCCGAAATTTGCGAAGAGACTGGACAAACAGTCAAGGTGATTTTGGAAACTAACCTGTTGACAGATGCAGAGAAAAAAATAGCTGCTGAAATAGCTATGGAGGCAGGAGCAACATTCTTAAAAACTAGTACTGGTTGGAATGGTGGTGCCACAGTGGCAGATGTGCGACTTTTGCAGGAATTGGCAAAAGAAAGGGTGGGAATTAAGGCTTCAGGTGGTATCCACACTATCAATCAAGCCCTAGACTTAATCGTAGCGGGTGCTACTAGATTAGGCACATCTCGCGGTATGGATTTGATCCGTCAGCGCGATAACCTGGGAAAGGGTGAATAGTCATTTGTCCTTTGTCATTTGTCCTACCCTGCGGGAAGCCGCAGAAGCGTCTATGTCATTTGTCCTAATCTAATGACCCTTGCTCAATGACTAATGGCTAAATAACTACTAATGACTAGTGACTAATGACTAATGAGTAATGAGTAGAACCTACAAAGCAACTGGTATTAATCTTAAAACCCAGGCGCTGGGAGAATCGGATAAAATAGTGACGATTTTGACACGAGAATTCGGTCTAATTCGAGCCGTGGCTCCAGGGTCACGTAAGCACAACTCCAGCCTGGGCGGTAGGAGTGGAATGTTCGTTGTGAATGAACTATTGATTGCCAAAGGGCGATCGCTTGATAAAATTACTCAAGCACAAACGTTAAAAACTTATCCTGGTTTAGCTAAAGATTTGGGAAAACTGGCTGCCAGTCAATATTTAGCAGAAATAGTTCTGTGTGAAGCTTTGAGCGAACAACCCCAAGAAGAACTTTATGATTTGTTCAATGAACATCTTCATCGCTTAGAGGCGGTGTCTAGTGCAAATCCATTTGGTGTTTTGGCTCATCTGGCTCATGGTGTATTTCACCTTTTAGCCTTAGCAGGACTGACACCACAAGTGCAAATCTGTTGCCTATCTCAACGTTCCCTTAAGCCAGACTTCACAGATCCCAACTGGCAGGTAGGATTTAGCATCCCTGCGGGTGGAACGGTTTCCTTAGAAGCTAGGGAACGTTTACGAAAAGAGGGGGAGAGGGAAATGAGGGCAGAGGGGCAGAGGAGCAGGGGAGCAGAGGAGCAGGGGGAGATTAATGACCAATTTCCTGTACCTCATGCCCCATTTCCAATGACGCCAGTTGCTTCAACGGAGAGAACCTCCGCAACGCACTGGCTCCCCAATGCCCAAACAATTGTTGTGCATCGGCAAGAAATACCTGTGATTTCTAGTCGTTTGGGTGCTATGCAACTAGCTTTGCTTCAACATTTGTCACAACCAGAGATAATGCAAATTGATGGTGCTAGAGATCATGACTGGTTATCTGTTGAGCAGATTTTGCGCCAGTATGCTCAGTATCAATTAGGTCGCCCTATCCGCTCTGCTACCTTGATCGACTCTTATTTTGCTGCCAACCATGATGCAACCGTCTGATTTGGATAAGAAAATCCTGCCTTTGTCACCAAGCCTCGCCAAAAAACAGAATAGGGTATCAGATCCTACAGTCAGGAATCACTTGAGTGCTGTTCCCAAGTGTACACCTAGTCAAATAAATGGCCAAGAAATGTCCCCAAAAGATGTTTCTCAAAACGATCAAAGTTGGACAGCGGAGATCCCAAAAACTGATGTTCCAAGCCAATCAGAAATACAATCAGAGGACAAATTAACTACTCCAGAGGTAGATAGCAATAGCGTTCCCAATGGGCGGAATTTGCCAGTAGACACTATCCCAGAAAAAGAATTACCGCAATTAGATGGCTCTGGTTCAGGTGGAGAAGCTATTGCAGGGAATGTAAAACAGTTAGGATTTTTACCTGTATTAAAAAATCCTAATTTCTTGTCTCTTTGGGGCGGTCAAGTTTTCTCTCAACTAGCAGATAAAGTTTATTTGGTACTGATGATTGCCTTGATTAATACTCAGTTTCAAGGAAGCAATCAGAGTATTAGTGGTTGGGTATCAGTCTTGATGATGGCTTTTACTATTCCAGCCGTATTGTTTGGTTCCGTTGCTGGCGTGTTTGTCGATCGCTGGTCGAAAAAGGCTGTACTGGTAGCAACAAATATTTGGCGCGGCATCCTAGTTTTGTCAATTCCCTTCTTGGTGTGGTTAACTCATGATTGGAAACCCATCGGATTGCTGCCAGTGGGTTTTGTAATCATCTTGGGTGTGACTTTTTTAGTTTCGACTTTGACACAGTTTTTTGCCCCGGCAGAACAGGCGGCAATTCCTTTAATTGTAGAAGAACAGCATTTACTCTCGGCTAATTCGCTTTACACAACAACGATGATGGCATCGGTGATTGTTGGGTTTGCCGTTGGAGAACCGTTGTTAGCGATCGCTGATGGACTTTGGCTGCAAATTGGTGGTAGTGGTAGTTTGGGCAAGGAACTTTTGGTAGGTGGCAGTTATGCGATCGCTGGAATAATTTTGTTCCTCCTGGCAACTAAGGAAAAACACCACCACCCCGATACAGAATTCCCTCACGTATTCTCTGATTTGCGAGACGGTTTTGCCTATCTCAAAGCAAATCATCGCGTCCGCAATGCTTTACTTCAACTGATTATCTTGTTTTCTGTTTTTGCAGCATTAACTGTTCTAGCCGTTCGGATGGCAGAAATAATTCCCAATATGAAAGCCTCTCAGTTCGGCTTTTTACTAGCAGCTGGCGGTGTTGGCATCGCGGCTGGAGCAACAATTCTTGGTCAATTTGGTCAACGTTTCTCCTATACTCAGCTAAGTCTGTGCGGTTGTATGGGTATGGCAGCATCCCTGATTGGTCTGTCAGTATTTACAACTCAACTGTGGCTCGTATTGTTACTGGTGGCGCTAGTGGGCATCTTTGGGGCACTAGTGGGAATTCCTATGCAAACCGCAATCCAAACAGAAACACCTCCAGAAATGCGTGGTAAAGTTTTTGGCTTGCAGAACAATGTAATTAATATTGCCCTCTCCTTACCTTTAGCATTAGCTGGTGTCGCAGAAACCTTTCTGGGATTACAGGTAGTTTTTTTGGGATTAGCTGCGATCGTCTTTTCAGGAGGTATATTAACCTGGTATAACTCGCACAAGTAGTTATCAGCTAACAGTAGTTATTAATTATTACCTTGACGTAATTAATAATTTACTTAAAGCTTTTGTGTTCATGGTAAACTGTTGCCAGTGAAAATTTATCACATACTTGCCGGATATGAATCTGACATTAGTCAAAATAAGTTGTTTAAGTATCAGAAATTAACAACTTATAACTAAAATAAATAAAGCCATAAAACCACTGGTTTAATTAGCTGAAAATAAGCTTTTTAAACTAGTAGAAAGTTATGGAAATTTTTAATAAATAAAAACCAGCAAGTATAACTAGATAAAAGAAAAATCACAAAGGACACACAAGTAATAGATTAAACCCGCTTTTCTTACAGCTAAACAAAGAATGCGTATAGCCTGGATTGGAAAAAAATCACCCTTTTGCGGCAATGTCACCTACAGTCGAGAAATTACAAATGCCTTGCTAGATAGGGGACATCAAGTTAGCTTTCTTCACTTCGCCCAGGAAGAGTCTGAACCTGAGAATTGGCCAAATCTTCGAGAGGTTTCTCTACCTTTCATTTATAAGTCTCAGGTTTACACAATTCCCACTTTTAAAGCCACCAAAGTTTTAACCGATTCACTGCGGGAAATCAAACCAGATGTAGTCCATGCTTCCTTGACTTTATCTCCTCTAGACTTTTTTCTACCGGAAATCTGTGAGGAACTGAGGTTGCCTCTAGTTGCCACTTTTCACACGCCATTTGCTGGAAAGGGGGCAAAACTGGTATCGGGAACACAACTTTTGGCTTACCAGCTCTACGCGCCTTTTTTAGTTAACTACGATCGCGTGATTGTATTTTCCCAAATTCAGCGAGAATTATTGGCAGGGATGGGTGTCAGGGAAGAAAATATTGCCGTAATTCCCAACGGTGTTGATACTGCCAAGTATTCTCCAGGGTTTTCTCAAGTCAAAGCAGAATTTAAAGCCGAACGTTTATTTGTCTATCAGGGTCGCATAGCACCAGAAAAAAATGTTGAAGCCCTCCTCCGGGCTTGGAAGCAGTCGGCAATGGGGCCTGGTACTAAGTTGCTAATTGTTGGCGACGGCCCTTTAAAGTCTTCCTTAGAGCAATTTTATGGTTCCGAATATGGCATTATCTGGTTGGGATTTGTCGCTGATGAAGACCGACGGATCGAAATTTTGCGCGGTGCAGATGTATTTATTTTGCCTTCATTGGTAGAGGGTTTGTCCCTATCTTTGTTAGAAGGAATGTCATGTGGGTTGGCTTGTTTAGCGACAGACGTCGGTGCAGATGGAGAAGTATTGGAAAAGGGCGCAGGTATAGTTATTAGTACCAAAACAGCGCGATCACAATTGAGAACCCTTTTACCAGTGTTGCAAGACCATCCTGAGTTAACAACCCTACTTGGGCAAAAAGCTAGACAGCGTGTATTAGACCGCTATACCCTTAGTAAAAATATTAGTCTGCTGGAAGAACTTTATAAAGGAGTTTTAGCACAGCGACCTTTACCACTAAGTCGTAGAGCGTAAGGAAAAGGAAGAAGTGCGATCGCATTGTAAATTATCAGATAAATGGGAATTTCTAATTCTTGTTTGGTAGACATTTTCCAATTTACCTATCGATCAATTAATTTTTGAATTATCCATTAAAGGCCATCCTAAACTGGTTGGCTGTTGATAAACCCGCTTTAGAGTATTTACATCTCTGGTAGAAATAGGCGACGGGTTACGAACTTGAGAAAAGTATAAAGCATCAGTTTCTAGCGGACTATGACCCCAAATTCCTAGCGCATGACCGAATTCGTGGCGGGCTGCTGCAATGAGATACTCACGTGTTTGACTAGGACTTATCAAGATGGTGAAGCGGTGGGATAAAATTTTGCTGCTGGTGTATAACTCGTAAGTAGTTTGTGCTGATCGCGCACGCGGTATATTACTACCAGGGGAAATTTGTAGAGGTGGCGCTTTTCGCGCGATCGTAATATCAGCAACTTCTGGCTGTTCGACTATTGTTAAAGGTAAATAAGTACTCCACCCCTGTACACCCTGTAATACAGCGTTAACCCATGCTTGAGCTTGTTTTTCGCTGATCGCTCTTGGTGGTTCTACGTAAACTCGAACAGGAAATTGTGACCAGATTAAATAACCAACTTGGGTTGTTGTGACTTGTGAAAAGTAGTCACCACTGTTAGTGTTATCTCGCCACTGTGCCAGTGTGGGCGGTAAGGGATGAGTTTTTGGGGAAGTGGGGAGAGAAATTATTAAATCTGAATGTACATATTCTGGTATTATTGCAAACCCATTACTCAACTGGATATTAGTAAAAATAATTAACAGCCCTGTGCCAATAAACAAGGCAAGAGCTGTAATAAACTGTCGTGAAATTAAATTTATTAGGGTATTAAGTATCGGGTGTTGGGTTCTTTTCCCCATTGACCTATCCTTATTTAGGCAGCCAACCAGCACTTAAAACTACTGTTAAACCGAGAAAAATTACTGTCAATGCCCAAGTAATTCGGTTTAAGGTGTTTTCTGCACTCTTGGTGCTGCTAAATAGCTGGGCTTGTCCACCAATGGCGCCAATACCATCACCTTTGGGACTATGCAGTAAAACCAAGATAATCAAACCAGTGGCGGAAAATGCCCAAATGCCTTGCACGATATTACTAACTGTCATGGTAGGAATCTCATTTATAACAAGTTTTAAAAAACAGAATTCAGGAGTCAGGAGTCAGAATTCAAAAGTTAGGAGTTCACTAAAAACTCCTAACTCAGGACTCAGCACTCTTTTACAGCCCTACTTGCACAGGGGTGCGAGTACGTTGCAGCTCATATTCTGCTGTTTTCAGCAGCGATCGCCCAGTCATTTCTGGTGGCTGAGGCAACTGTAAAATCTCTAGAATCGTGGGGGCGATGTCGGATAGCTTGCCATCGCTTCGCAGTTCGACATTTGTACCATATCCAGGGATTTTAACTCTCTCTCCTTCCACCAAGATGAGGGGGACTGGGTTAGTAGTATGAGCTGTCCAGGGATTACCCCCTTCATCTAGCATATACTCAGCGTTGCCGTGATCGGCAGTAATGATTGTTGTACCGCCGGCTTTGATAACGCTTTCCAACAAGCGTCCCAAACAGCGATCGACTGTTTCGATTGCCGTAATGGTAGCTTCAATTTGACCAGTATGCCCTACCATGTCTGGGTTGGCATAGTTAATCACAACTAGAGAATATGTACCTTTTTGAATCGCTGCGATCGCTACATCTGTAACTGCTGCTGCTGACATCGCTGGGGCGTGATCGTAAGTAGCTACCATTGGGCTGCTTACTAATTCCCGATCTTCTCCAGCAAAAGGTTCCTCTAGTCCCCCATTAAAGAAATAGGTGACGTGGGCATATTTTTCTGTTTCGGCGGTGCGGAATTGATTCAGACCATGATTAGCTATCACTTCTCCCAGAATGTTACTAAGATTCTGCGGCTCAAAGGCTACAGCCACGGGTAAGTCTGAATCATACTGTGTAAAGGTGACAAAAGACAGAGGTGTGATTTGCTGTCTTTCAAAACCGTTAAAAGTGGGACTGACCAAAGCTTGAGTCAGTTGTCTGGAGCGATCGGGGCGGAAGTTGAAAAATATCACCCCATCCCCTGGTTCTATTGCGCCGGGTGCAATTCGGATGGGGTTGATAAATTCATCTTTTACCCCTTCGGCGTAAGATGCTTGCAAAATTTCCACGGCGTTGCGATTATCACCCACACCATCTTGAGTCATCACGTCGTAGGTGCGTTTGACCCGATCCCAGCGGTGATCGCGATCCATCGCGTAGTAGCGACCACTGAGGGTGACTATGCGCCCAATTCCTGTGCGGTCTATATAATTTTGCAGTTGCGTGATCGCTTTTACACCGTCAGTTGGGGCGGTGTCACGACCATCGGTGATGGCGTGAATACAAACTTCTGGAATTCGCTGGTCTTTGGCTAAGTCAAGTAGTCCGAATAGATGGGTAATATGCGAATGTACCCCTCCCTCAGAACAAAGGCCTACTAAGTGCAGCTTGCCATTCCGAGAGCGAACTTCCTGGCAAATTTTGACGAGTGCTGGGTTTAAGGCAATAGAACCGTCTTCGACCGCATCAGAGATGCGTACCAGTTCTTGCGGTACAACTCGCCCAGCACCAATGTTCAAATGACCAACTTCCGAGTTGCCCATTTGACCATCTGGCAACCCTACGGCTTTTCCTGATGTGCGGATGAGGGTATGCGGGTAAGCTGCCCATAAACTTTCCACAATGGGAGTTTTAGCAGCAACAATAGCGTTTCCTCGCTTCTCCTCGCAGTAGCCCCATCCGTCTAAAATGACTAGCACCACAGGAGCAACAGGTGCTTTGGTCATAGTAAAATTGCCCTTTACTTTTTGTAATACCCGAATGATACCACTGCTAAACCACGCCGCAAGTGAATTTTTGCTTATTAATTTATTTTATGAAAGACTTACAGTTTTTTGAATGATTTTTTAAACTTTAGCAATTGTTATGTAATGTCGGCGATCGCTAATAACAAGTAATTACTTAGTAGTAGCATTTTAGCACTACTACTAAGTCCGTATTCAATCTCTTATTTCTTTTTACTGGAAGCTTTTGCAGCTTTTTTAGCAGCTTTTTCAGCAGCGATCGCAGCTAACTTTGCTTGTTCTTTTTCTTCGGCAATTTTTTGGAGATAGTAATGATAATCTCCTAAGTAAACCCGGAATTCCCCATCACGAATTTCGACGATTTTGTTAGCTACTTGAGAAATAAAGTAGCGGTCATGGGAAACTACAATTGCCGTACCGTCATAATTTTTGAGCGCTTCTTCCAGCATTTCCTTCGCTGGAATATCTAGGTGGTTTGTCGGCTCATCTAAAATTAGTAAGTTCGCGGGACGTAAGAGCATTTTTGCCAACGCCAGACGAGCTTTTTCTCCTCCACTTAATGCCCCAACTGCCTTAAATACAGTATCACCAGTGAATAAGAAGCGTCCCAAAAGCGTGCGGACTTCTTGATTATCCCAGTCTGGAACTTCATCATGGATAGTTTCCATGACAGTTTTTTTCAAGTCCAAAGCTTCAGCTTGATTTTGCTCAAAGTAACCGGGAATAACGTTGTGATCCCCTAATTTAACAATACCTTCTGTGGGTGGTTCCATACCCATAATTACGCGCAGAAGGGTAGATTTTCCAGCACCGTTGGGGCCAAGAAAAGCAATGCGATCGCCCCTTTCAATTAGGAGATTTGCTGCCAGAAACAGGATTTTATCACCATAAAGATGAGTTAAATCTTTAATTTCTACTACCTCGCGTCCACTGCGGGGTGCAGGGGGAAAACGGAAGTGTAGAGTTCTTACCCCAGCGATAGGTGCTTCAATGCGCTCAATTTTTTCGAGTTGCTTTTCCCGGCTCTTTGCCTGGGTACTGCGGGTAGCACTGGCGCGGAATCTATCAACAAAGGTTTGCTGCTTCTCTAATTCTTTCTGTTGGCGTTCGTAAGCGCTAAGTTGTGCTGATTGACTTTCGGCTTTTTGTTCCAAATATGCTGAGTAGTTACCAAGGTAGGTACTGGAAACGCCACGTTCAGTTTCCACAATTTGGGTGCAGAGGCGGTCAAGAAACTCCCGGTCATGGGAGACTATTACCATCGGCGTAATCAGCCCTCTGAGGTAATTTTCCAACCACTCAATGGTTTCTAAATCTAGGTGGTTAGTCGGTTCATCCAGCAGCAACAAGTCGGGTTTTTGCAGCAAAATTTTGCCTAAACTCATCCGCATTTGCCAACCACCACTGAAGGCACTGACGAGGCGATCACCATCTTCTAGCCCAAACCCCATCTCTGGTAAGATTTTCCCGATGCGTGCATCTAAGTTGTACCCATCTAAGGCTTCAAATTTGCGCTGCAAGCGATCCAATTTCTCGATCAGCCGATCCAGTTGATCTGGGTTAGCCGTTTCCATCTCCTGTGGTATGTGTGCCAGAGCTAACTGTACTTCGTTGGCTTCTTTGAAGACAGTCCAAAATTCTTCTCTAACGGTGCGGGTAGGGTCTACTTCAAACTCTTGGTTGAGGTAGGCTATATGTAAGCTATTAGGACGGATAATTTCGCCTGCGGTGGGTTCAATTTCCCCAGAGATGATTTTGAGTTGGGTAGATTTTCCAGCACCGTTGACACCGACTAAGCCAATGCGATCGCCTGGTTTAACTTCCCAGTTGATATCTTTGAGAACTTCGCCTGTGGGATAAATTTTACTTATATGTTCTAGTCGCAGCATTAAGTTTCTCTCAGGTAGGGAGTGGGTGGTTGAGGACGAAGTACTAACACCGCCTCTAATATTAACAAAAATTAACTATAAATTCGTCGTGATCAAGTTTGGAAGCCGCAAACCAAATTTGGTTTGAGCCACGGATAAAATTTACCACATCCATCTCAAGGTTGACTTTGTGCTACTTGTCTGACTTCTTCGACACTGAAACTAAATGCCTCTGCCACTTGTTCCACTGTCACCCCCAATTTTAATAAGGTGGGTATTAATTGTAATTTGGCTCTACGCTCCCCTATTTGGATGCCATCATGATAGAGTTTCGCGTTTTGAACTTGGTTTATAGTTAAACCTAATCCCTCCGCAACTTGCTCAATAGTTAACGCTAAATCTAATAGACGAGGTACTGATTGCCGTAAACCTTCCAAACGCCCTTCTTCAAATGCTTCTTGATAAACTTTTGTATCTTTGAAACTCATAGTTCCTATGTTGTAGTCCACCAATTCCTCTACTCCTCGATTAGAAGAATCCTACTGCGCGGCTTGTCTGACTTCTTCAACATTCAAATCTAACGCCTGTGCTACTTGTTCTACAGTTAACCCGGCTGCCAACATTGCTGGTACTGCTTTGAGTTTACCTTGCTCAATGCCTTGAACCTTACCTTCTTCAACACCTTCCTGAAAGGCTTCCTGATAAAATCTGGTTTGTTTTAACTCGCTTAAGCTAAACATTTTCTCCATCTCCTCCCTACTCATTGTGGGAAACTTGTAAGCCAAAATAGTTTCTATAAATTGTAATAATTGCTGCTGTTTTGATGGTGAGTTTATCTCGGACTTGGTTCTGTCTATCAACTCCCTTGCTTGTGCGATCGCTATATCGTCGGTTGCAATTACTAATTTAGCAGTTGCAATGCCAATTGGAAGCGATGCACCGTCATCTAATTCATCCAAATAAATGCGCCTGACGCGCCCACTTGTAAAAAACTCACGGTAATGTTTGATATCTCCTGTATCTACATTCCTGTTTGGGTATAAAACCACAGCACCCCAGTCATTTAATGGTTGATTTTGACGGAGGTATAAACATATTTCTGCAATTAGCCGTGAATAAATTTCCCCATCAGCTTGAAATTGCACTTCTACAAAGTAAATCTGGTTATCGCTTCCTTGTGTCGGTAGAAACACACCATCTATTCTGAAGGCTGTTTGTTTGATTTCAACTGATGAAAATTGATAAAGGCTAGCTGATTCTGGAGGATTACCAATAAGTTCAAAGAAGATATCAGGGAATTATTGAAACAGCCGATAAAAGATGATGTTTGTTTTCACAATTTTATATCATTTGAAACTTTTGATTTGCTGTTCATGTTTTAATTGATTCTTCAGAACCATCTCGCACTTTCAGCAATTGCTCTTTTGCCATACCTAATATCCGTGAAAGGGGCGCTAATAAACTATCATCAAATGCTTCTCCAGCATAAATATTATTCAGTTCAGTAGGGGATAATTTAAAGGTATCGCAGAATTTAGTAAACTCCTGGTTACTCAAGTCAAGCTCTTTTTGTCTATCATGAAGTAAAACTGCGATCGCTCTAGTTCCATGTTTTGGACGCTCACTAGTTTTTACATATTTTTCCATTAAATAATTGACTTTCCTAGTATCGCCACCTATTTTTTTAATTAAATCAGTACAAGCCATTTTTAGTGCTTTCTTTAAAACTTCTTCTTCATTTAAAATTTTAATAATTTCATTGGCATAATCTGGTTTAAAAAATCCCACCAAATTACCTTGATGATAAACTGGTATATAAGGATTATTCGTTTCAAGTTGCCAATCTAAAGGCTCATTGCGTAGCGACATAGCTGCACCCCTAAATATTTTAAGATTGCACCATTTTAAAACCATTTATTCCTTAACTGCCAGTAAAATAACCTATCACTGGCGATTATAAATCGCAGCTATACAGACAAAACCCACCTCCGTGGGTTTCAACTTGCTGAAGTCCACGCAGATGGGCTTAGTTTGTGGAGCCATTACGTATTTCTACCAGACCCTTTAACTCAGCCAAAATTAGCGATCGCCTTGCTCATCACCAAGTGGCTAAAGGCTTGCTAGAGAAGGGGTTGGTAGTGTTATGAGGCTATTGTTAGATATTCAAGCATAATGGGCATACTGTAAATATCAAGTAAGTAAGCATCGAAACAGGGTACACAGTATGTTGACGGTAACGTGGCAAGAAGAGATTGCATCCTTGAAACAAGATTTGAAGAAGGAAATTAAAAAAATCTCAGATAATTCTGAAATTAATATACCTAATCATATTTGTATTAATAACCTGAAATCCAAGTTATACCAATTAAAAATGAAGCTGCATATAATGGGGAGAAGCAAACTTGGTAATT
>NZ_JAVRCE010000107.1:0-16650 GCF_034530915.1 Nostoc sp. DedQUE09 | reverse complement strand
CTCACACTACTGAGCAGTCTGCTACTTCATCCTGATTACTGAATCGGTGTTCTAGTCCTACTGGTGGGGAAGTGTGTACAAAATCAAAAAAGGAATCAAATGTTGCAACCTCCTCTGTTTCTGGAATAATTCTTTTCCGCCATAATTCTTCTTCAAGGACTTGCTCAAGCAGTTCTTGCACTTTATTAAGCTCTAAAACTTCTTCAGAAAGTGCTGAATGAAGTAATGTAATGATTTGATTCTTGTCTAAATCCTTTCTTTTGGACATTTGGAATTTTGCTATTTTTATTTTTTGAGGACGCTCTTTTTATCTTCGCAATAGCAAGAAATATATGATCGCTTTACTAGCTTCTCAATTGCTACCGAAACTACCGTTGACGGCTGAGACCAAAAATGTTTAGTGTTACATAACAAACAACAAGGATTGGAGGGATGAGCAAGTTTGGAGAAACAATCAGGCAACTTCGGGAGGCTCAAAATTTGGGACTTCGGGAGACGGCTACTATGGTCGGTATCTCGCCTGCTTACTTGAGTCGTATTGAGCGAGGTAAGGAGCATCCGCCAAAGCCAGAAGTTATAAAAGCATTAGCAAAAGTTTTAGCTGCTGATCCTGATGTCCTATTTCGGCTTTGTCCTTCCACAGACCCAGATGTGGTGACTTTGCTGAAGGAAAGACCAAAGGTATTAGAACTGGTACGTTTAGTGATGGCTCAGGAACTTTCTGATGAACAACTTGGTAAAGTTGAGCATTTTATTAAGCGAGATATATTAGGAGAGCCATCCTCGGATACAATACTCGCTGTCTCTGAATAATAAAAGCCCACCTCTCCCTGCGGGAAGTGAGGAGGGAAATGAGGAAAATGTCATTAGCACATGAAATCAAAACAGTTGCCTATTCCTGATTTAGAAGTTGATACAGAAGATTTCACTATTTCTGATGGCTATATCCTTGACTTTATTAGTGGTGAGAAAAGTCTCAAAGATACGCCAAAAGAACAGGTGCGTCAACGGATTGCACGGGCGCTGTTTCACGAGTATGGAATTTCGGTGGAAGATATGGCGGCTGATTTCCCAGTTTCTATTAATGGGAAGCGAAAGAAGCTGGATATTGCCATTTTTCACAACGACCAGGAGCATACGGTTCAAAATTTAAGTCGGGTAGTGGTTTGTCGCCAAGAACCGAAGGTCGGCAGAAATGCAGTTAGGATTCGAGATTACGACCAAGCGGCGAAGGATTTAGAAGAACTAGAAACCATCATGGAGCATATTGACTCCTGTAAGTATGGTTTGTGGACGAATGGTTTAGAGTTCTTTTACTTAGAGAAGCAAAAAACGCGGTTTGAAGACCGATTTGAGCCGATAGGAGATTGGCCTCCTGCTGATGAATCTTTGGACACACAGGAAGTAGTTTCTAGTGCGCGTACCCGCAAGGCTGATCCAGAAATGCTGCGTGTGGCTTTCCGGCGCTGCCATAATTTCATTCACGGGAATGAAGGAATGCCCAAGGATGCGGCATTTTGGCAGTTTTTATACCTGATTTTCTGCAAAATGCACGATGAGCAGAAATCGCCTCGCGGTCAACGGCGATTTTGGGCGGGGCCGAAGGAACAGTTTGACACTGAAGGACGCAAGGAAATCCGCAACCGACTTATACCGTTGTTTGAGGATGTGAAAAAGAATTACAGCAATCTTTTCAGGGGAAATGAGGAAATTACCCTTTCTGACCGCGCCCTTGCTTTTATGGTTTCTGAATTGGCAAAGTATGACTTTACACGCACAGATGTAGATGCTAAAGGGGGAGCTTACCAAGAGATTGTTGGTGCGAATTTGCGCGGCGATCGCGGCCAATACTTCACACCAAGGGGTATTATCAAGCTGGCGGTGGAAATGCTTGACCCCAAGGAAAATGAGCGAATTTTAGACCCAGCCTGTGGAACTGGTGGATTTTTGGTGGCGGTGCTGGCATATATGATGAAGAAGTTTCAGGAAGAAGCGAATGTGCTGGTAGGATTTGAGACTACAGAGGAGTTTTTATCTGTCAATGAACGCCTGCGCCAGTTTGCCGAGAAACAAGTGTTTGGTGCGGATTTTGACCCGTTTCTAATTAAAGCTTGCCAGATGAATATGGTAATGGCTGGAGATGGCAGGGGTCATCTTTATCACATCAACTCTGTGGATTTTCCCAACGGGCATTTAGACGGTTTAGAACCAGCTAAAAAAGAAATTCCTTTTGAATCAATTGATGTGTTGTTGACTAATCCGCCATTTGGTTCTGATATTCCGATTACGGATCAAAATACACTCAAGCAGTTTGAATTAGCTTACGCTTGGGAACGGACTGATGATGGTAGTTTTCGCAGGACTGGCAGACTTCAGGGGAGTGTTGCGCCGGAGGTGTTGTTTGTTGAGCGTTGTCTGAACTGGCTCAAACCGGGGGGAAGGATGGGGATTGTTTTGCCAGATGGCATTTTGGGCAATCCTGGAACCGAATATATCCGTTGGTGGATTCTGCGTCATTCTTGGGTATTAGCTAGTGTGGATATTCCAGTCGAGGCATTTATTGTGGAGGCGAATGTAAATATCCTCACAAGTTTGCTGTTCCTCAAGAAGAAAACCAAAGAGGAAATTAGGGCTGAGGATTTGGGAGGTAAGACGGACTATCCTGTATTTATGGCAGTGGCAGAGAAGGTAGGATTTGACCGTCGAGGAAATACGCTTTATAAACGAACTCCTGATGGTGAAGAAATTGTGGTGGTGAAAGAGAAAATAGAAAGAATTCGGATTGGGGAACGTATTATTGAACGTCCTTTAAAACGAAAAGAAAAGATACTTGATGATGACCTGCCTGTAATTGCCGAAAAATATCGAGAGTTCCGCCAAGAATACCCAACTCCAGGTATATGATTTCTCGAATAGAAGCTTTTAATTACCGCTGCTTTGAAAGGCTTGATATTAAACTCGGTCAATATCATGTTTTGGCTGGTGCGAATGGCACGGGTAAAAGTACGCTGCTTGATATTCCTTTATTGTTAAGCGAAATTCTCTCACAGGGATTAGTACCAGCTTTTTTAGAATATCCTTCTATTGGCGGCAGTCCGAGAGCGCAAAATTTACAAGAATTGCTGCATTATGGCAAAGGGAATTATTTTGGTTTTGCCATAGAAGCTGATTTGCCTGAAGAAATTATTGTTAAATTACTTAAATATGCACCATCCACAGTTATAGAACATAAAAATAGACATCCTCACAGTATTAGGTATGAAATTCGGTTTCAAATTTTTAATAAGATTGAGCTTCATGTAACTGATGAATTTTTGTATATTGTTCCGCAGAAGTTCTCTGAACCCAAAGAAGGCTGGGGAATAGGAGGTAAACGCCCTCGTTATTGGCAAACAATTATTGTGCGGGAATCCGGTTCAAGAACAATTCTTAAACAAGAAGACCGAAGCCGCTCTAAAATTAACTTGCGACTGGAACCTCAAGAATTAGCTTTAGCAAATTTACCCAATGATATTGATAAGTTTTCTGCATCTATTTGGTTCAGAAATCTTTTAGAAAAAGGCGTAATGCGTTATGAACCAAGTTGGTCAGTGCTGCGGAAAGCTTGTCCGCCTGGTCAGCCTAAAACTTTGCGTAAAGATGGTTATAATCTGCCTTGGTTAGTGCTGAATTTGCAACAAGAACAGCCAGATTTATTTAAGTCTTGGGTAGAACACGTCAAAATGGCTTTGCCTAATGTTGTGGCAATAAAAGCCATTCAACGTGAAGAAGATTATCATGCTTACCTCAAATTAACGTATTGGGGTAATCATGTTGTTACTTCTTCAGGATTATCTTATGGAACTCTGCATATTTTGGCGTTAACTATTTTGCCATATCTGCCTCAACCGCATAGTCTAATTTTTTTGGAAGAACCAGAAAATGGTATTCATCCCAGAGCAATTGAGGTAGTATTACAATCTTTAAGTTCGGTGTATGATTCTCAAATTTGGGTATCTACACATTCACCTGTAGTCTTGGCATATACTGAACTAGAATCAGTGATTGTGATGCGAAGTAGTAAAGAAAATGGTGCAGAGGCAATTCCAGGAAATAAACACCCACGTTTACAAGATTGGCAGGGAAGTATTGACCTTGGCTCACTGTTTGCAGCAGGGGTACTGGGATGAGAGATTGTATCTTTTTGCTGGCTGATAAAAATATGGAGGCAGCTTTTACGGGTTTTTTGACAAGAAAGCAGTTCCATAGAAGTTTGGGAATTCGGCAGTTTGCATGCTATTCAAGAAGGATACACTCTCATAACCCGTTCTGGAACAATTGGCAGAATGGTCTATGTGCGTTCAGATATGGCGGGAATGGCTTGTACTGAACACGCTATGAGAGTTGTTCCCGACGTTGAGAAAATTTTGCCAGGTTATTTATATGCTTATCTCAGTAGTAAATTCGGAGTTACTCTTGTTATCTCAGGAACTTACGGTTCAATTATTCAAGGTATTGAACCTCAGCATTTAGCTGATTTACCAGTGCCAAGGCTAAGCAAAGATATTCAACAAAAAGCACATTCTTTAGTTGATCAAGCTGCAAATAATAGAGTATTAGCATCAAACTTATTAGCCGAAGCTAGTAAAGATATTATTGCTCATTTTCAATTAAATCTTCCCATACCAAATTATAAATATAGCAGTCCTAGCATAAATTATGCATCATCTTCTTCAATGCTGAAACGCATTGATGCTTATTACTATGCTAAGTGGAATGAAGATGCATACCAAGAATTCAGTAAGTTACCACCAGAACAACTAGCGTGTCTTGGTGATATTACAGCAGATTTATATATACCTAATATATTTAAGAGATTTTATGCTGAAGATCCTAGATTTGGTTATGCGTATCTTACTGGTGCAGATATTTATGTTCTTGCGCCTACTTCTAACCGTTATTTATCAAAAAAGTTGTTGGATATTGATAAGCTAATTCTCCATGATGGCATGATTTTAGTTCAAGATTCTGGTCAGCTTGGAGGTTTAATTGGTCGTCCTGTTGCTGTAGGTCGATATTTAGATGGCTTTGCTTGCACAAATAATATGGTGCGGATTGTTCCTCACTCAAAGATTGATCAAGGATATGTTTTTGCAGTTCTAAATACTGAATACGGTATTAGATTGCTAACAAGAGAAGCAACTGGTTCTAGTATTCCACATTTAGATGAAAAGCGCATTAAAAAAATACAAATTCCTTGGACGGATAGTGATACACGCGAATTGTTAGGCAAAAAAGTTTTACAAGCAATAGACCTTCGTGATGAAGCGTGTGATTTAGAAAATGAAGCAAGAGCAATAGTAGAGAATGCTATACGTGATGGAGGTGCTTGATGGTTGCTAAAGTTATTCGTATTGGTGAACCTGTCAATGACTCCGAACGCCAAGCAATTAAGTTCCTCCGCGATAATTTACCCGATACTTACACAATAATTCATAACTTTGAAATTTCCCAAGGCAAAGAAAAATATGAAATTGACCTAGCCATCATCGCCCCTCACAGCATTTTTATTGTTGATGTTAAAGGTATTGCCGGACTAATTGATATTTACAATTCAAAATGGTATCCAGAAGGACGAGGTAATATTGGTGCGCCATTAGCAAAGTGCAGACAAAATGCTAAGGTTATCAAATCTTTAATTTGTGATACTTTTCCCACAAAAATAGACCTCAAACAAATTCACATCCACGCTGCAATTTTAATGACAGCCCCTAACTCTCATGTTGATGCTCATGGGAGTTCTGATGAGGATGATATCACTTACCTCAATCAAAAATGCCTGACTTATTTCAAAGGTAAAAGTCATATTCCTAGCCATCGTTTACAAGATATTCGTTCCTTTCACACGAATATTGAACAAGCAATTATCGGTAAAGCCCGTCCCAAGTCTGCGCCTACTATTTACCGTGAATGGCAAATAGAAGAGGAACTGGGAGGAACCCCAGATAAATATACAGAATACCGCGCCAAGCATATCTTTCTCGGTAAACGCGGCGGAATAGCCCGACTGCGCGTTTATGAAGCTGACCCCTACCAAGAGCATAGCATCCGCGATCGCCAACGCAATCTGATTAGCAATGCTTATCGCTCAATGGTGCAAATGCCTGGCCATCCAAATATATTGAAATTAACAGAATTTTTTCCCACTGAAGCAGAAGATAAATTCATTTTAGTTATAGAAGATATCCCCGGAGAACCTCTCAGCCAGCACATCAGAAAACCGAATTTAGCACTTACTTTTGACCAAAAAATTGGCATAATACGGGATATTCTCTCAGCCCTTGACCACGCCCATAAATACGAGGTTATTCACCGAAACCTGACTGTAGATGCTATCTTAGTAACTCCTGATGGGAATGCGCGGCTAACTGCTTTTGACTACGCTAGAGTGACAAAAAACCGCAGCAGTACAATTGCAGGAGATATTGTAGACGAGCTTGATTATAACTATCAAGCACCTGAATGTTACCGCGACCCCACCGAAGCCAGTATCGCCTCAGATTTATTCTCGGCTGGGTTGGTCTTTTACGAATTATTAACCGGACAAACGGCCTTTGAGAATATTTCCCAAGTTTTTGACTGTGATGCTATTTTCCCAGAAAAACCATCCTCCTATAAACCAGACCTCCCAGCAGGTATTGATGAATGGTTGCAGAAACTTTGCGCTTTTGACGTTGAAGACCGTTTTATAAGTGCAGCAGTTACACTTGTGGAACTCAACAATATCATCACGCCAAAATCACCAGTGCTACCCCCAACACCCAATACAGGGGAAAACCTTAAATCTTTAGCTGAAATAGATTTGCGAGATTTACCAGCAGAATATCTTCTTGGTAATCAATTTATTATCCAAAAGCGTCTTGGTCAGGGTGGGTTTGGGGTAGCTTACAAAGTCTTTGATTCGATGGGAGATAGGGATTTAGTAATGAAACTTATCACCCGCGACAAGCAATCAATTTACCAGCGCTTGGTACGAGAGTACAAAACACTACTAAATATTCCCGAACATCCTTATATTGTCAAAGTTATTTTTGCTAGTAAATTTCCAGATGATACACCATACATCTTATTTGATTACATTGATGGTGAAGATGTAGAAAAGCTTCTAGAAACAGAAGCCCTTTCCTTGGAAGATACTGTAAAAATTGCACTACAAACCGCCGCAGGGTTGGCACATCTGCACGAAAATGGTGTTTATCACCAAGATATCAAGCCTTCTAATCTGCTGCTGACAGACAAGGGAGTTCGGATCATTGACTTTAACGTTGCTGTCTCAGAACGGGATGAAAGCATGACAGGCGGTGGAACTAGGGCTTATATCCCACCAGATTTTGACCTTACTCTAGATTTAGACCAAATTGATCAAGCCCAAAAAAGCGATCGCGACCTTTATGCACTGGGGATTACCTTTTATGAGTGCATTACAGGTAAATATCCTTTCGATGATCGAGATCCGAAGCTAAGGCGAGATAAACTACCCCACGATCCACGAAATTTCAATGCGTCTAAGGATTTGAATGACGAATTAGCACAATTCTTGATGAAGGCTATTTCTCCCTACAGAGTTGAGAGATTTTCTTCTGCTAAGGTATTTGGCGAAGCATTGGATATAATCAAACACCCAAGAAAAATTTCCCAACCCACTCAGTTAATAACTGAATCCTTACCATCGGCCTTAACAGATACTTTTAAACCTAATTTCAATCCCTTTGTTAGCCATTTGCTTACCCTGTACAGCCAAAGTCAGCAAACCAATGCAGGAACCAGAGGATTAGATAAAATAGGCAAGTTAACTTATGTCCCTACACTTTTAGACGAAGCATTGCAACCTGCAATTTTAGCAGGTGAATTTAGCTTAGTAATGATTTCCGGGAACGCGGGTGATGGGAAAACTGCCTTTATTCAGCAACTAGAAGACTATGCAAAAGATAAAGAAAACGTCCAATTAAAACGAGGATTAAATGGTTCCGAGTTCCAAATAAGAGGACGAACTTTCTTTACCAATTATGACGGTAGCCAAGACGAAGGCGATAAAGTTAATAACGAGGTACTTTTAGAATTTTTAGCACCTTTCCAAGGATCAAATACAAGAACTTGGCAAACCAACGAAACGCGGTTAATTGCAATTAACGAAGGTTGCCTAGTTGACTTTTTATCTGAACATGAAAACCGATTTCCCAAACTCGCCAAAATAGTCAAGAATGGCATAAAAGGTGCAGATCCAGAAAACGGTGTTGCAGTCATCAACCTCAATATCCGGTCAGTTGTCGCCGATTTGGGTCAAGTAAATCACTCAATTTTTGATAGATTAATTCGCCGCATGACTAAACCGCGCTTCTGGGAAGCTTGCGGTAATTGCGACCTGAAAGAAAGATGTTACATTTACCACAATGCCCGCACTTTCATTGATGGGACAGCAAGCCCGAAGGTGATTGAAAGGCTTAAAACCCTATATACTATCACCCACCTACGTGGACGCTTGCATATTACCTTGCGGGATTTGCGTTCAGCCTTAGCCTTTATGCTGGCGGGAACGAGAGATTGTGACGGCGTTCACGAATTGTATCGCCAAAGCACCCCCGAAGCACGACAACACATCCTTGATGGATTTTACTTTAATTCTTGGATGGGAGGTATGGCAGGTTCAGGCGATCGCTTAATTTCTCTGCTACAAGAAATTGATGTTGGAGAAACCAGCAATCCTAGCCTTGACCGCAGCTTTGCCTTTTTAGAACCCGGTGCTAAAGAAATGGGGCGGTTTAATTTTTCAGACCGCAGCTGCAATGATGACCATTTGTTACAAAAGACATTTGAAGAACTACCTTGTGACTATCGAGGTAAAATTGAAGACAATCGTCAAAAAGCATACAAGAAATATATAGCTATGCTACGACGGCGGCAATACTTTGAACGCCGAGATTCAGGATGGCAGCAAATGCTACCTTATTCTTATTTTGAAGGTTTTCTAAGGCTAGTAACAGCAGAGGAAGACTTAGCCAAGGAAGTGCCACCTCTCTTACGAGCTATCAACAGGGGCGAAGGGCTAAGAAATCCATCTCGTCTTAGCAATAAACTAGCCCTACGAGTTCACCAAGTCAACAACGGTACTATCCGCAGTTACCGTATATTTGATAGTAATAGTTTTGGCATTAAACTTGGTGAAGCTGGGGGAATTACTCGCTTTATAGAATTTTTGCCACAAGCATTCTATCTTCAGTATCATTTTTCAATGAGACATGATGCAGAGTTAAGTATAAACTTGGACGTATATGAGATGCTGAAAAGACTTGATGCGGGTTATCGTCCCAGTATTGAAGAACAACAGGGGCTTTACCGGAGTTTAGCTGTATTCAAAAATATCTTGGCTTCAGCCCCTTATCAAGAAGTTTTACTCACAGAAACCGGACAAGACTTTTATAGTATCAGCCGCGATGAAGTTGGTAATTTATCGCTGACACAAGTCCAAGAGGGAATTTAATGGAACTGGATAAAAAAGACAAAGCCTTTGCACTTGGCAAAATAACTTATGTTGACTACACACATATTGAAATCGACAGGGCTTTACTCAATTTCTTTCCTAGATTGAAATTTGATGGCTATCCCGGTAGAGTTAGAAGTTCCAGCACTATATTGACTATAGATAAATTTTTAGAAGATTTTATCGAAGAAGAAAATCAGGATAAGTTTGTTGGCTTTGCCGCTCATCAAGATATCGTTTATAAGTGGCTAGAAACTGATTTATTGGATTTAGTTAATCGAGGAAAATCAAACCAAGCTGTTGTATCGCCTCGACCACTACACGGTAATGCATACAAATATAGAAATACAAAACACGCTAGAGATCATGGTTCATCTGAGCAAATTTATTGGATGATTTATCATGCCCGTAATGGTTTGGGTCAAGCTGCAAGGGATGCGTTGAAGGATTTTATTTTTGCTGGGCTTGACCAACAAACTGACCGTATTTTAGTTTCAGACCAAAGAATTGATGTAGAAACTCAGGCAATTCTACATTTTGATAAGCAAGTCAAAAAAGACGCTGAAGACCGTTCCAAAGAACTTGAGAGATACTCACCCCTTTGTATTGGTCAAGCAGACTTGCTAGCAGATGATATTCTCCGTTTGCTAACCTATGAAAGTTATATGCCTCGATCAGTTTTGGTGGATTACCTGAAAACGCTGTTGTCATTCCACTTAGGGCTGTACCACCTGCGCCTGATGAAACTTTTACCAGCGTTAGTAAAGCGGCGTGGAAGTGACCCAACGTGCGATCGCTGTCCGGTAAAACCTAGAATATCTTCACCACATGGTGATTGTCCGCACCGTATTGGGCTACTGGTTGATATGGGCGACCCTACCAATTCTCACATGACAGAGTTAGGTCGTCAAAGTGCAGATACCCATTACCGTCGTATCCCAACTTATATTGAAGCTCATTTCATCACCAAAAAATTAGATGAAATGGCTGAATATTTAAGAAAAAGAAACAAGTTATCACCTGCTGGAAATTATTTCTCTGTTGGAGAAGTTTTACAACTTTTGCATCCTTCTAAGAATAAAGAACGGGAGGATTATTTTAAATCAAGATTAACGGGACTTATAGAAAGATATCAGGAAGGAGGAGCAGAATCTTCAATTCCTCCAGAAGTGCAGCGCATTATTAATATGAATTTGGGAGAATTTGATACTTTTATAGAAATAATAGTAGCTTTAAAAGGCAGGAGTCATAGGGAGGCTATTACCAAATGCTTGGATTCTTTTTTCCTAAAAAATAGTGATTTGGGCTTGCTACGTCAATCTCGTGCTAACAGCCCTCGCTGGTTTGCTTTAGGAAGTCGATTACTTGAAGTACTATTGCAAATTGCTGTTTTAGAACCCAACAGAACAAGCTTTGTGACCCGTGAAATTAGGGTTGATGAACTGCTGATATTTCTGCGCGATCGCTATGGTCTCTACATTGACCGTTTACCCCCTGGTGATGGCTTCGGACAACCCAGCATTGTAGATCAGCAGGCACTGCGAAAAAATGTTACAGCTTTCAAGACTCGTCTGCGAGAAATTGGATTTTTCCAAGACCTATCGGATGCCTATGTTACCCAAACAGTGACTCCTCGTTATACTATCAATACTGAGGATTTCAGAGGTAACAAATGAGCCAAGATTTTAAAGAGCTTCAGCATGAGGAATTAACTCAAGCTTTAGAATCATTATTGTTACCGCGCCTGAGAGATATTCTTGCTTCACGCAGTAAAGGTCATTGTATGCGAGTCGCAGATTTGGACTCACATCTGATGATGGTACTGACGCGCAGCTTGCGTCGAGAAGTTCCAGAAGCGCAAGTTTTTATTTTAAATGGTAACGGACAAAATACTGACAATCCAGATTTATATATTTCGTCTACCAAGTTAATCGAACTACGTAACCCTTTACCTGATGGTTCATTACGACCACCATTACTTATCTTTTTACCATCGAATCTGCAAACAAATGCAGAAGATTCCTTCAATGTTGCATCGTTTGAAGAAATTCCTCTGGCTGATGTTTATCAGCAATTGGTTCAAAAACTCATTCAGCAAGTTCCGACACCTTTACAAGGTTATGTTAAAGAAATTTTGAGGTATTTAACCCAAGAAAAATGGCGTTGGGCTAATGCAGTAAAGCAAGCACGTTTTTTGCAAACCGCACTTAGAAATGGGATTGCTGGGGATACCCTTGGTGCTGCATTGTATGAATTGGGTTTAGTTCCAGATTTTCATTTGTTTGACGAAACTACAACTACCACTTTCAAAATTCGCAAGAATTTAGAATCGATGAAAAAGCTTACCTTAACTTTTGATAAATCAATTTTGGGTAGAGTTTTAGATTTAGAGTTAGCTGATAAATCAGTTCAAAATAGATTAAATAAATGTTTAGTTGAAGTAGGTGTAGAAGACCCATATCTGTGGACTAAGCAAGTTGTATTAAACCGCAAAAACTGGGACATTTCTTTTGATAAATGGAAATTCAAGGAAGATGTTAGTCCTGATAAAATATCAATAAAAGTTTTAGATGTTGGACTGAGCTTTGTAAAAGAAGACGAAACAAATCAAAGTTTACAAAGCCTAATTGGTCAACAAGTATTAGTTCCCAAAGAGCAAAAAAAATTCAAAGTGGAGTTTGAGGTAGACCCCCATTCTCAGCAAATAGAGGGGTTAGACCACTTTACTGTCCAAATTATGACCCAAGATGGTTGTACTGTTGGTGGTACTAAAAAAGTCAAAGCATTGAGTACCAAAAAAGCAAATAAAAGTGCCACTTTAGATAAACTCGATAAATTTGAATTTGATGAAGGCTGGCATTTTGTCAGGATTTTACCGTGGACAGCCAATGGCGACCCAATACCTTTAGCTGAACCAGATAATAGTTCAAGTAATAGCCAGCTAAAGCCTTATGAAAGTGAATTATTTTATGTACTTCCCAATGCTGAAATTGATGCAGAACCACCAGAAATAAAGTTTTCTGAAGAAATTAGCTTAGAACATGCAAAACTAAGACTCCAGTTTAAGGCGATCGCCGAGGGTCGTCACCCCAATGTAGTTACCCTCAAAGATGTAGTTTGGGCTGAAAAAAGTAGCACAACTCGCAGCGTCACTCAAGAAACCTTAGAAGTAAAATTTGGTCGTGATGGCAAATTTCGTATCCCCATAGCGCAATGCTTAAAGGATTTAGAACTTGCAATATTAACGTCTCCGCAAAGTCCTGTAGGTTGGAAATTACAGGTCAAAATGGGTCAAGTTGGTTTGCCCTCAACAGATATTATTGATTTTCCGAAATCAGCAGTAGCATCAAGTTTTTTATCAACCCGTGCTGATTATTTTGCCAACATTCTTTCAGGAGATAAAAACCTTATTTCTCAGGCGGTTAATTTTATTGCTTTGAAAGACGTTGCTTATGAGTACGCTGCGGCATACCGAGAACTGTTAGTTGACTTGTGCCGTAAAGTAGAAAAAAGCAATGCTTCAGACTGGCAATCTCTCAGTGACTTGAAAAAAGTACTGTTGGTAGACACAGTGCGCTTAGAGATTACAGACTTCCGTGGACAAACACGGGAAGCTATATTATTAGGATCAACCCATCCACTACGTGCCTTATGGCTAACAACATGGAGTCAAATTGCACAATCTTGGGTTGCCACTGCCTACAATGGGCAAGAAAAATATGTGGGTTCTGCGAGAGATGGCATTTTGCACGCTTTTCTACCTTTAAACGTACCCCCAACTTTGCCCCTAACTGACGGCAGAGTTTTTATCACCGTTGATAATATTAATCCGTTCTGGTCGCTGTATGCTCCATCAACCGAAGAAAACACAAGGGGCTTACTAGGGGAGGCCTGTGCTGCTTTAGGACTAACAGAACCTACTATTGGCGCTGCGGTGAATGCTGAAGTCTTAGCTTCTCGGATTGAAAGTTATTTGGCACAAAATCCATACATCCGCACGCTCAGTATTAATGCATTTAACTCAGGTCGTGCCACTGTTCTTGCAGATGCCCTTATTTTATTGCAAAAGCGGGAAGCATTTAGAGATTTACGGTATGACATTCGCTTATTTGTGCCTGATCCAGAAGCGCCTGGGGTTGGTGAAGCCATAGAACAGCTCCTTACACCAATTTCTACCGTAACGTCAGAGGTAGTTGATGCTTTTTCTACATCTAGCGGAAATTACTTATTTCCCAAATTAAATCTGGCAGTTCATTCCGTTAATGATTTTCGTAACACAGAATCAAAAAATAAATATCAAGCTCACATTAGTATATTAGTAGATTTATTTCCCGCAAAAGAAATCGGTTCAGCACCACCCTTCCGCTCGAAAGAGATTGCATCCCTACATGGTCTAGTTCAAGACTTTGTTGTCGAATTTCAAGATAATGAGAGTGGTACTTTCTGGCGGCGACAACCCCGTCATGGCGAAGCGCGTTCTGTTGTTGGTGCAGAAAACTTGATTGATTTATTGGCTGAGTTGCCTAAAATAATGTCCGGCGCAACCGCTACTGTCGCTACAGGGGTACCAGCTTTTGAAAATCGTCCAGTGGTAACGTTAGGTCTAAATGCAGAACAACGGGAATTATTGCACCATATTCATAATGTCTGTGATTGGGTTTTCACCATTGATCGTAATATTGGCATTGAATTTTTCGACCACGGCGGTCAGAGCGATCGCCCACCTTACTTAGTTGACTATGTTCCTAATACTACCGCTAGTCTGGGACATCGATTGGTCGTTACTTCGCGCTCTTTATCAGAACTGGAATCAGTTTTGTCGCAAGTTTTAGAGCAACATGGGCTAAAAGCTGAAGGAAGTCATGCAGGGGTTATTCTTGAACAGCTGCGATCGCTCTCTGGACGACTAGCATTAAAACTAATCTCATCTGCTAATCAACAAGCAGAAGCTCTTGGGCTAGCTTTAGCTCGTCTATTTTTGCAGTACCAAGGAGCATTATCAAACCAAATTATACTTCCTCTGGATGCCCATATAGAATTGTTTCAAAAAGCGAAGCAGCAAGCAGATGAATTAGGTAACTCAGTCAGTTTGCAACGTACAGATTTAGCGCTTTTTGATCTCAATGCTAAAACTCGAACTATAGTTTGCAACTTAGTTGAAGTTAAATGCTATGCCCAGGTAGGAAGTATTAGCAGTTTCAATCGATTAAAAGAGCAAATAGCAGAACAAATTAATCAATCTCAAAACGTTTTGTGCCTACACTTTGAGGCACAGCCAAGACCAGACGTATTATTAAAAATTCGTGAATTTGCGACTCTACTTGAATTTTACTTAGAACGAGCTTTGCGCTATGAAGTAATTGAGAAGGATGCCGCAGAAGAAGCAAGAATTTTAATCACAACATTAGAAGATGGTTACACGCTCCAATTTACACGAAGTGCGCTAGTTTTTGATTTTGAAAAATCAGGCACGGAACCACCAGAATCTGACCAAGAAATTGAATATCATCGTATTGGTATTGATTTAATTAAAGAATTGATCGCTTTAGCAAAACCAGACGTAAAAATCACTCAATTTTCTGAGGGTAAAGATATTATAAAAGAGTCACAAGAAAGAAATATTACAGGCTCAATCCCTCGTTTGATATCAGCCGCTTTTATTGTCCCATCAAGGGAACGTTCTACAACTTGGGATGATTTGATAACGGATGAGCAACAAAGTCCTCTTTTAGAAGAAGAACATCCTGAAACTTCTACTCCAGTAGTTTACTCATCAGTAAATTCTTGCGAAATCTCCTCAAATATCAATCAAGAGATAGAAGCTTCCGCAATAAACAATGAAGAAACACAAGAGGTTCAGGATGTCTTAAAATGTGTTGAAGTTATTAACTCACAGCCACCAAATAATTTTGCCTCACCTTTACCACTAAAGGTTGAAAATGATGAAGTACCTAAAAAGGAACTGGTTTATGATGTAATGCTTGGCGTTCAATCTGCAACCCCCCAGTATGGAATTCTAGGAGAAACATCTGGACGTAAGGTTGCCTTAGACTTGAATCAAACTCACACTATCAGCCTTTTTGGAGTTCAAGGAGCAGGAAAAAGTTATACATTAGGTAGTATTGTTGAAATGGCTTGTATGCCTATTTCAAATATCAACATTCTACCAAGCCCCTTAGCAACTGTAATTTTTCATTACAGTCCAACCCAAGATTACAAGCCTGAGTTTACTTCAATGGTTTCACCCAATTCCGAGCCTGTTCAAATAACTTTGTTACGTGAAAGATTTGGGGCAGAACCAGCTGCACTTAAAGATGTTGTGATCCTCGTTCCCGCTTCAAAAGTTGAAGAAAGAAAAGCTGAGTACCCAAATATAGAAGTTCTTCCTCTTACCTTTGCGGCATCAGAACTAAAAGCTACACACTGGAGATTTTTGATGGGTGCTGTTGGTAGTCAAAGTATGTATTTGCGCCAAGTAAACCAAATTATGAGAAGGTTGCGCGAGCAACTAACACTTCAAGAAATTATTCGAGGTGTAGAAAGCTCTTCTCTATCAGATCACCTAAAAGATTTAGCCAGAACTAGATTAGAATTTGCGGCTGAATACATTGATGATAGCCGTCGCTTGACTGATGCTGTTCGTCCTGGTCGCTTAATTATCGTGGATTTACGAGATGAGTTTATTGAAAAAGACGAAGCTTTGGGACTCTTCGTTGTTTTGTTGCAAATTCTTTCTGAGGCAACTCATAATGGAAAGCTATTCAACAAACTTGTTGTTTTTGATGAAGCGCACAAGTACATAGAAAGCCCAGACCTGGTAGCTGGACTAATCGAGGTAGTTCGAGAAATGCGGCACAAGGGAACTAGCATAATGGTTGCTTCACAAGATCCACCATCAGTCCCCACGTCCCTCATTGAATTATCCTCACACATAATAATGCATCGGTTTAATTCACCAGCTTGGCTAAAGCACATTCAAAAAGCTAATGTATCGCTTAACAGTCTGACTCCAGAAAATATGAGTAATCTAGGTGCTGGTGAAGCTTATATTTGGTCGGCTAAAGCTAGTGATGATGTATTTAGAGACCATTTATAAAGTAAATCTTTAGGAGGTTAGACGACGCAGCATAATG
>NZ_JAVRCE010000106.1:0-16664 GCF_034530915.1 Nostoc sp. DedQUE09 | reverse complement strand
TCTCTAATGATATTGACAAACTTCTTTTCCTTATGGAATGAAACAGCCCTGCCTTGGTAAGGGGGGAAATCCGGTTCTCCCCCTTACCAAGGGGGAGTTAGAGGGGGTGAGAAGGACTTGTGTGTACACCGTAGCCTACAAGGAGAGGGGCTAGGGAGAGGTCAAAATAGCACTCGTCGAACTCACATTAAATCAGGACTGCTGCCTCCCGAATTCGCAGCAGCCCAATAAAAATCGTTTCCACGTATAATCTGGAAACGGTATTTATCTATGATTTTATTTTTCCTATCCGTGCATTTCGTCGTATTCTTGAGCTTCAACTCGTCTTGCTTCCATCCGCGAAGCAGGCAGAAACTCAGCACGACGGACTGGAACCAACGGCGGCGTATTTCCTTGGTAAGGGTGAATAACTTGTACAGTACGGGCTGGACGCTGCCGTGGTGAGAACAAAGCCAATACCCCAGCCACAACAACACCACCACCAATAGTAAGAGTTGCGCCTCCCACAGCCCAAAGCACGGGTGAAGACCACCAATTATTTTGCGGCTGGAATGTTGCTGCTGATTTTGGTTGGTTATTTTGCTGGGCTAATTGCCACTGCTGCTGAGTATTGAAATTTTGAACTTGGCCCTGGAGTTGTTGATTTTGCAACTTTAGCTGTTCATTGTCGTTTTTTAAACGCTCCAGTTGCATCTGCGTGTTCAGCTTCTCCATCTCTAGGCGCTGGTCATTATTAGTAGTACCAGTCGGTGGCTGAACCTGACCAGGATACATTGGTTGCCCATAAGGACCGTAAGGATACATTTGTGGCTGCATTCCTTGGGGCGCTACTACACCTGGCATTTGTGGAGCAACAGCAAAGTTAGGTTGTAGAGGGGTATTTGTTCCTTTGAGCAATACGAGAGCCGCCAGCCCAGCTACGGCAACCCCGCCGATAAACGCCATACTCTCACTCATCGCCTTTGCTCCTTGATTGCGACGTAACTATAATCATTTGTGACTGACTCACTCTCACACTCATAAATTATGCCTACTTAATTTCACATAATACTCAAACTATAAGCGACTCTATCAGCTAGTTTTTTTACACGATCATATCTGATGTTAATATTCAAGACCATAATGGTCAAATTGTCTACCAAGTAAGGATAGAAAAACTACACTGTTATACTTTTTTAATCTACTTTCTCCTTCTAATCAAGAGAAGTATTTGTGCTGGTGTTGGTCGTCTTGATGGCTGCCTTGAGACTTTGGCAAAATTGGGCGATCGCCGAAAGTCCCTGGTCTGGTGTACCTTCTGCTAACCGTTTCACAAAAGCGCTACCTACGATCGCTGCATCTGCGCCCCATTCCTTTACCTGACAAGCTTGTGCAGCTTCGGAGATACCAAAACCTACCCCAATGGGTTTATCAGTAACACTACGAATCTGTTGGAGTAAATCGGACACGCGGTTTTCCAGTTGCGATCGCACCCCTGTTACCCCAGTCACGCTGACTAAATAAATAAATCCAAGGGATGAACGAGCGATCGCTTCGATCCGTTCAGCAGAACTGGTGGGAGCGATCAACAAGATTACGTCAATTCCCTTCTCACTAGCTGCTTGGAGCAAGCCTGCTGCTTCTTCTAAGGGCAAGTCAGGTATTACCAATCCTGCAACCCCGGCAGCTGCAATTTGCCCAAGAAATTTTTCAATTCCCCGGTGCAAAATTGAGTTGTAATAGATCAACAGAACAATGGGCGATCGCAATTTGGGAGTAATCCCTTGCAGCATTTCTAGCACCTGCTCCAATTTTGTTCCCCTTTGCAGGGCGCGGGTAGCAGCAGCTTGAATGACTGGCCCATCAGCTAGAGGATCGGAATAGGGTATGCCCAGTTCAATAATGTCGGCTCCACTACGATCTAGAACCTGCAAGGCTTTTGCAGTTGTTTCTAAATCTGGATCGCCAGCAGTGATAAACGGAATCAGAGCGCACTCACCATTGTGCCCAAGGGTTTTAAAGCAATCAGAAATCGCAGTCATTTAGTAAATAGTCATTGGTCATTGGTCATTGGTCATTGGTCATTGGTCATTAGTAAAGGACAAATGACTAATGACAAAGGACAAATAACAACTGACCAATGATAACTTTACACCTGAGATTGCTTTTCTTGTTCTATTTCGGCTTGAATTCGTGCTAGTTCTTCGGGAGTAAGCTCGTCTAGCCGCTTTTGCAGAAAGTCTTGCTCATACTGTTCCCGCTGTTGGTGGTAGGTCATTTTTTGTCCCACCGCACGGAAAAAATAGGTGGCTAACCAGCCAACTAAGGCACTGACTAGCAAGACTTGGCTCCATATACCAGCTTTTTGATTATCCAAGCCGATTAGCTGCAATCCTAAGTATGCCAAGCCGCCGGCAATAAAAACACCCAAGCCAATTCCAATCGCGTCAATCCGTCGCATGAGAGTTATGACCTACCAATCTCGTTAAACTTGAACTTGTCGCCGTTGGGGTCGGAAATTTACAAACGGCGATAGAACCAACAGACCCGGAAAGAAGAAAAACACCAAAAAGTACATAAAGACACGCTCAATAGAGCTAGCTACATACCAACGCTGCTTCAGGTACAGCAAAACAGCAATGGGGATTACCAAAAGGTAAGCTCCAGCCAAAATCAGATATAGCAGGGCGACAATCATAACTTTCAAGTCTTAAGCATCTGTTTTCCATCATAGGCTGAAGAGACAGACTCAGAGAAGTATAGTCATAATGCTTTCAACATAACTGCGTCAGAATTCCTCGAAACCGCTAACGGGGAGGTGCAGCTTTGGCAGGCTGGAGTACTTTTACGGTGGGCGATTCAACGGATATCATGACAAAAGCTAATATCATGCTATTATGTGAATCCACTAGCAAACAAAGCTCTAGTCAGACAAAATCGAAAACTCATCCAGATGATTACGAGAGAACTAAGAAAACTTCCAAATCTCTGAAGCGATCGCACAATCTGGAAAAAATATTTTCAATCTAGTTGGACAAAAGACACAATTGATGGTGGAATAGATAAGGAGGTATTTGCTACCTCTAAAAAATAACTAGTTATACTAGTTGCCAAACACCTTTGGGGGTGTGGCGGAATGGTAGACGCTACGGACTTAAATAATTGAGCCTTGAAGGAGAAATCCCTCAAGTGGAAGCTCTCAAACTCAGGGAAACCTAAATCTGGTGACAGACATGGCAATCCTGAGCCAAGCCGAAGAAAGTCCTGAGTCATGAGTGCTGAGTGCTGAGTAAATTTAAAACTCTTAACTCCTAACTCCTAACTCATAACTGTTCGGAAGGTGCAGAGACCCGACGGGAGCTACCCTAACGTTAAGTCGAGGGTAAAGGGAGAGTCCAATTCTCAAAATCTGAGCTTACTATTGTCGTCAGATAGCAGTGAAAACTGCGGGAGAATGAAAATCCGTTGACCGTAAAAGGTCGTGTGGGTTCAAGTCCCTCCACCCCCACTAAAAATTTAAAATACCGAAAGGCTTGGTATGTGACTTTTGTACAGTGACTAATTATTTGTCACAATAACAAATAATTAGTCACTGTACAGGATTCGATAATTTTTGCAATGAGCCGTTGCCAGCGCGCACCGTTCCCCCTGACGTTCGCTGCATCAAACGCTTCGAGTACCGCTCACACTTCGTTCATCAAATGACCTCACTCACAGCAGCTTCTCTGGCGTAATCGGCAACTCCCTGATGCGCTTGCCTGTGGCATGGAAGACGGCGTTGGCGATCGCTGCCGGGATGCCGACCATGCCGAGTTCGCCCATGCCTTTAACACCGAGCGGATTGACGATTTTATCGTCCTCCTCAACGAATATCGTTTCGATCTCCAAGATATCGGCATTAACCGGCACGTGATAATGCTGCAAATTCGGGTTCATGATCCGCCCGTAACGATGGTCGATTTCAGTCGCCTCTTGCAGCGCCATACCAATGCCCCACACAACGCCGCCGATTTCCTGACTGTGCGAAGTTTTCGGATTCATGATCTTGCCGCAGGCGGTCACTTCAATTGCGCGCGTGACGTGGACAGTCCCCACATCCGGGTCAACTTTGACTTCCACAAATTGCGCGCCATGTGCGCCGGTCGCGTATTTTTCTCTTTCCGGCGAAGGTTTGGCTTGGTGGACATCAACCAATTCGGTCAGATTGTTCCGCCGCATTAACTCGGAAATATCTACCGATTGCGACGAATTGTTTTTGATTTGCAGCTTTCCATTGAGCATCTCGACATCTGCGATTTTTGCCATCTTGAAAGGCGAAGCCGCATCTTTGTTAGCCAACTCTAGCAGCTTCCGTCTGATGTTTTGTGCCGATTCGTAAATCGCTGTGCCGACGCTCGCTGTGGTAAATGAACCGCCCTGCACCGGCGCTTCCGGGAATTTCGTGTCCCCAAGTTCAAACTTGACCTTTTCGGCGGGCAAACCGAGGTATTCGGCGGCGATCAACGTCATCACCGTGTAAGTTCCCGGTCCGATGTCCGCCGTAGCGCTCGCGACGTGCGCGGTGCCGTCGGACTTCAAAGTGATTTTCGCCGATGCCGGTCGCTGCCACGCGCCCCAAACTCCGGTCGCCATTCCCCATCCGACCAGAAATCGTCCGTCCCGCATCGAACGCGGCTCAAATTTGCGATTTTTCCAGCCGAACTTTTGTGCGCCGAGTCGGTAACATTCGCGCAGAGCCTTGCTTGAGTATGGTTTCCCACTATCTGGATCGACTTCGGTGTAGTTTATCAGCCGTAATTCGAGTGGGTCTATTTTGAGCGCGTAAGCCAGCTCATCCATCGCGCATTCGAGCGCAAACATTCCCGAAACAGCACCCGGAGCGCGCATCGAGGCAGGAGTTGGCAAGTCGGTTCTCACGATTCTTTGCGGCGTATCTGCATTTGGACAAGCATAAAGCGTGCGCGGAAATTCCGTAGTATTTTCTACCCAATCTTGGAAAGTTGAGGAATTATTCTTTGAGTCGTGAATGATTGCCGTGAGCTTTCCATTGCTTTCGGCCCCAAGCGAAATTTTCTGCCAGGTATGCGGGCGATAGCCGTGTCCCGTATACATCTGCTGCCTGGTATAAACCACTTTCACGGGACGCTTGATGACGCGCGCCGCCATCGCCGTCAGCGCTGGGTAATAATTCGGTCTTAGAGATGAGCCGAACGCTCCGCCGACGAACGGCGAAATCACCTGCACGTTTTCAACAGGCATATTAAAGCTCGTCGCTAAATGCTGGCGAACGACATAAACGCCCTGCGTTTTATCGAAGATCGTCAGCTTATCGTTTTCCCAGAAAGCGATCGCAGCGTGCGGCTCCATCGGGTTGTGATGTTCGATGGGAATCGTGTATTCGGCTTCGATTTTGACGGGCGCAGATTGAAAAGCCTGCGCGGGATTTCCACGCGGTTTTACGGCACCCCGTGGACTGGCAGCACGCTGCGGATCAATAGCAACAGCCTTGTCCAACGAACTCTCCAGATCGGTCATCGACTTTTCTTCGTTGTAAGTCGACTTTACGAGGCGCGCAGCATAACGCGCCTGCTCGAATGTTTCAGCCAGCACGAGCGCGATCGGCTGCATATTAAAGAAAATCTGATTCGATTGCAGCGCGCGAAACGATTTATCAGGCACATCCGTGTTAGTCTCCGGCTTGAGTTCCGGAGCAGCCGACGGCGTAGGTTTCGGGTAATTTTCGTGGGTGAGGATGTGAATCACGCCAGGCGCACGGCTCGCTTGGGTCGTATCAATTGATCTGATCGTGCCTTTGCCGATACTGCTCGTCACAATAAAACCGTAAGCAAGATTGGGAACCTTGAATTCCGCAGCGTATTTAGCTTTGCCCGTAACTTTTGCGATGCCGTCCACGCGGCTCATTTCTTTTCCGATGTATCTTGCCATTTCTTTTATCCTCTCTAATTACGCCGCACCACCCGTCATCGCTCGCTGCAAAGCCAGAGCAATGGCGCGTTTGCCCAGTTCGACTTTATAACCGTTATGTTCGAGCGGTTTCGCATCTTTGAGAGCCGCTTCAGCAGCAGCCCGAAAAGTTTCTTCAGTCGCAGGTTTTCCGATCAGAACTCTTTCCGCTTCGGGTGAACGCCAGGGCTTATGCGCCACACTTCCCAAAACAACGCGTGCCTGTTTGATGTTGTTGCCTCTTGTTTCTAAAGCAGTAGCCACGGCAAGCAGTGCGAAAGCATAGGAAGCGCGATCGCGAACTTTTAGGTAATAAGACTTGTTGGCGAAGTTATTCTTCGGCATTTCGATGCCAACGATCAATTCGCCGTGCCCAAGATTGTTATCTTTCTCCGGCGTGTTGCCCGGCAAGCGATGAAAATCTTGGATCGGGATTGTGCGTTCTTGCCCATTCGTGCCGCGAATCCTCACTACTGCATCAAGTGCATAAAGCGCATTCGCCATATCGCCTGGGTAAGTCGCTACACATTTATCGCTGTAGCCAAAAATGGCATGAATGCGATTAAGCCCCTGAAGCGCTCCGCATCCGCTGCCAGGCTCGCGTTTGTTGCACGGCATAGCGATGTCGTAAAAATACTGGCAACGGGTGCGCTGCATCAAGTTTCCTCCGTTGGTCGCCATATTACGAAGCTGCGCGGAGGCACCGGCTAAAATCGCCATTGACAGCAGCGGGTAATTTTGGCGGACGAGTGCATGGTTAGCCGTATCAGTATTTTTGGCTAACGCGCCGATAGAAATTCCGTTCGAGGTCGATCTAATCTGTGCCAGATTCAAACGTGAGATGTCAACAAGTTCGCTGGGACGCTCGACGTATTCTTTCATCAAATCAACCAGATTTGTCCCGCCTGCCAGAAACTTTGCTGTTTGATTAGCGGAAACAGTGCTAACGGCGCTTGCTGCGTCGGTTGCGCTGGAATATTTAAACGATTTCATCGGCTTTGCCCTCTTGATTTAAGGCCACGGCAATTTCTTCATCACTCGCGAAATGCCAAGTCTGGGCTGTTTCGCGCCCGGAATGAACTTCTCTGATTGCCGCAACGATTCCCGGATACGCACCGCAACGGCAAATGTTGCCGCTCATGCGTTCTCTGATTTCTTCATCAGAGAGTCTTAAATTCTGGGCGCTCGTTCGCAAATTGTTAGTCACGTGACTCGCGTCACCGTTTTTGGCTTCCTCCAGAAGCGCCACCGCCGAACATATCTGCCCCGGCGTGCAGTAGCCGCACTGGAAGCCGTCGTGTTTGATGAACGCCGCCTGCATCGGATGAAGATTATCGCCGTCAGCTAGCCCTTCGATGGTCGTCACCTCTTTCCCCTCGCAGCTCGCGGTAAGTGTCAGACACGAAAGTACGCGGCGACCGTCAACGATCACCGTACAAGCGCCGCACTGTCCTTGATCGCACCCTTTTTTAGTGCCGGTCAATCCAAGTCTTTCGCGCAGGACATCGAGCAGCGCCGTGCGCGAATCCACTTCCAGGCGTTGAGTCGAGCCGTTGATTTTCAAAAGAACCTTAACAGCGTTTTCAACGCCAGCAGTCGGGGCGAACACGGCGTCGGGCGAAGCGGCAAGTGTGGCAAAGACCTCCTCTTTAGCCAGCAGGTGGAAGGCGAAGGTGCCGAGTGCCGCAGCCATACTTTGCCCCAAGAATTTGCGGCGAGCAGCACCGACAATACCGAGTTCGTCGAGCAGTGTTTCTTCGTCCCTACTCAAATCTTTCTGTTCTTGATTATCATCCATGATTCTCCTTGCAACATTCAAAGAACAAGCCCTGGACAAGTATTTGTTTTTCGCGCCGACTATTTTAAGGGTCTGCATCCATCGAAGGTGCACAAGCGAAGGCGCTTGGGCATCATTTGTTCTCGAAGACTTCCTTTGCCACAGAAATCGCGGTTACTGCGTTCGGCCAGCCCGCGTAAAACGCCAGGTGGGTAATGGTCTCGATCAACTCCTCCTGCGTTACACCGTTTTGGCGCGCTAGGGCGAAGTGAGAGCGAAGCTGGTCGGGACGGTTCAAGGCAATTAGCGCACTGACAGTTGCCAGGCTGCGATCGCGCTTTGATAGCTCAGGACGTGCCCAAACATCTCTGTTATGGTTCGGGGTTGATCTCTGTCATCTGATCGCAGATTTGGATCTGGTTTAAGGGGCGGTTATGCCAGACCCAGAGACTACAATTGGACTTAGCGACCCGTCATTTGCTCCAACTTTTCGGGATACCGCGCTCCTTGCACCGCGATCTTGGCGGCGGCATCATCGATTTCGTAAAGATCAGCAGCTGTGAGTTCGACGAAGGCTGCCCCAATGTTTTCATCCAAGCGATGCAGCTTGGTGGTGCCTGGAATGGGTACGATCCACGGCTTCTGAGCCAGCAACCAGGCAAGGGCGATCTGAGCGGGCGTCACCTGCTTCTGTTGTGCAATACTGCCAAGCAGATCAATCAGGGCTTGATTCGCCTTGAGTGCATCCGGCGTGAACCGAGGCAGGGTGCTGCGGAAGTCAGAGCTATCAAAGGTCGCGTTTTCGTCGATCTTGCCCGTGAGAAAGCCCTTGCCCAAAGGGCTATAGGGGACAAAGCCGATGCCAAGTTGCTCAAGGGTCGGTATCACTTCCGCTTCAGGCTTTCTCCACCACAGCGAGTATTCGCTCTGGAGAGCCGTGACTGGCTGAACCGCGTGTGCGCGGCGAATCGTTTGCACTCCCGCTTCAGAAAGACCGAAGTGCTTCACCTTACCTGACTGAATCAGTTCCTTCACCGCTCCCGCCACATCTTCGATCGGCACGTTCGGGTCAACGCGGTGCTGATAGAGGAGGTCAATCGCTTCCACTTTGAGTCGCTTGAGCGAACCCTCCACGGCTTCCTTAATATGCTCCGGTCGGCTATTCAATCCGGGTGAACCCTTCATGCCACGGGGATCAGAATTCGGACTGATGTCGAACCCGAATTTGGTGGCGATGACCACTTGGTTGCGGAAGGGAGCTAGGGCTTCACCCACCAGTTCTTCGTTTAGGAACGGGCCGTAGACCTCGGCGGTGTCAAAAAATGTCACACCACGTTCGACGGCGGCTCGAAGCAGAGCGGTCATTTCCTGTGTGTCTTTGGGTGGGCCATAAGAAAAGCTCATACCCATGCAGCCCAGGCCAATCGCTGAGACTTCCAGATTGCTGTTTCCAAGTTTGCGCTTTTGCATTGGTACTCCTTCGAGATTCCGCTCGGTTATTCAGATTTTAGGGATGCCATATCAATCACGAAGCGGTACTTCACATCAGACTTGAGCAGGCGATCGTAGGCTTCGTTGATCTTCTGGATGGGAATCACTTCAACATCCGCAGTGATGTTGTGCTGACCGCAAAAGTCGAGCATCTCCTGGGTTTCGGCAATGCCACCGATGCTAGAGCCAGAGAGACTGCGACGAGCCACGATCAGGCTAAATGCTGCAACATCCAGGGGCTTTTCAGGTGCGCCAACCAGCGTGATGTTGCCATCGAGGCAAAGCAGGTTGAGGTAGGCATTGATGTCGTGTTTGGCGGAAACGGTGTCAAGGATGAAATTGAAGCTGCCCGCGTGCTTCTGCATTTCGTCGGCATTGCGGGAGACGACCACTTCATCAGCACCGAGGCGAAGCGCGTCTTCCGTCTTGTCAGGCGAGGTGGTGAAGACAACGACATGAGCACCAAATGCATGGGCGAATTTCACAGCCATGTGACCCAGCCCACCAAGACCAACCACACCAACCTTTTTGCCCTCGGTAACTCTCCAGTGGCGCAAGGGTGAATAGGTTGTAATCCCAGCGCAAACGAGTGGTGCAACTCCAGCCAGGTCGAGATTGTCTGGGACGCGCAGAACGAAACGTTCATCGGCGACAATGCTATTGGAGTAGCCGCCATAAGTGACTCCTCCCAGGTGCTTGTCTGGGGAGTTGTAGGTAAGGATCACATTTTGGCAAAACTGCTCAAGTCCAGCCTTGCAATGGGGGCAGGTCAAATCCGAATCAACCATACAGCCGATCGCCGCCAGATCGCCGGGTTTGTACTTCGTAACTGCCGAGCCAACCTCCGTGACACGACCCACGATCTCATGACCGGGAACGATCGGGTAGACCGTGCCGCCCCACTCGTTCCGCACTGAATGGAGGTCGGAGTGACAGATGCCGCAGAAGAGGATTTCGATCTGTACATCGTGTTCAGTTAGATCGCGCCGCGCGATCGTGTCGGAAGCGAGCGGTGCAGTTGCACTGACTGCGGAGTAAGCTTTGGTGTTGTACATATGATGCTCTAATCTGGAAGATAAGCTGGTTTTTTTCTACTCGGTCTTGAATCTGTCCGATTACTTATTATTCGTCGCTGGCCTTTTCCATTCAGTCCACGGGCTTGCCGTCGAGTACTTCCTGAGTGGCGATATGAGTCATCGCCGTTGGTGGTGAAGGTAGCGATCGCGACAATGTTTTGTTATCGTGCGTTTAGGGTTCGATCGGGTTGGCGACGAACATCACTGCACCGTTTGACCGCCATCGATGACTAGGGCGTGCCCGACGACGAAGGCAGCCGCGTCCGAGCAAAGCCATGCGGACAGTGCCGATAAAATACTCAGCCGATCCTTTGGCGGAAGGCTGTGAGCCACTTGTTTTGATGTCCATTTCCTTAATTCCTTCACTTGATGCCATTTCGGTGGCTGTCCCAATCGTAGAGATTGAGCATTTATCACTTCTCTATCGATAGGGATGGATTTTTTAAGCAGCAAGGTTAGCCTTGATGCCATTTGGGTTGTCAGTAGGTGAGTCCCTTACCCAATCAAAACTGAGTTTTCTCTTAAATAAAAATCTAGAATGCTTGCAAGAAGCCGGAATCGTTTTTCATTGCTTTAGCTTCATCTTAGGCATTTTGGAGGACAAGTAATAAAACGATCGTCTAAGATTGTTGTACAATCCTGCAAACTTAGAAATGAACGCTGCCAAAACGAGTGAAAAGTCCGATATCAATTTAATGAACCACTCGCAGGCAAAACGCGAGGCAGACAGAGTGCAAGCTAACAGAGGCGAACTGAGTGAACGGATTGCCCAGGCTATTCGTCATGATGGGACGATTGAGCCGCTCAAAGGATTGCACTTCAACCGCTCCTCTTCACCTTCGGAATGCGTTCATAGTGTCTCTATCCCTGCCTTTTGTGCGATCGCTCAGGGCAGCAAAGAAGTGCTTCTGGGCAGCGATCGCTATCAGTACGACCCAATGCGTTATCTACTGGCGACGGCTGAACTACCTGTTGTCAGCCAAATTCTAGAAGCGTCTAAGGAGCAACCGTACCTTAGCCTTCGCTTTGATCTCGACCCTACCCTTGTCGGTTCAGTAATGGTCGAGGCAGGGTATGCCTCATCACGCAACCGTGCTGATGTGAAAGCGATTGACGTAAGTCCGTTAGATGCAAATCTATTGGACGCTGTAGTCCGACTCGTCAGGCTTTTAGATTCCCCGGCTGAGGCTCATGTTCTCGCACCACTGATTAAGCGGGAAATCATTTACCGACTCCTGATAGGAGAGCAAGGTAATCGGCTCCGCCAGATTGCCGTTCTAGGTGGCTACACCCACCACATCGCTCTTGCCGTCGCGCGGCTTCGTAAAGACTTTAAGGAGCCACTGCGGATTGAAAGCATCGCACGAGAGATGGGAATGAGTGTTTCGGGTTTTCACCATCACTTCAAGTCTGTCACTGCAATGAGTCCCTTGCAGTTCCAGAAGCAACTGCGGCTTCAGGAGGCTCGCCGTCTGATGCTGGGGGAAAGCCTTGACGCTAGCAGTGCTGCCTACCGAGTGGGGTACGACGATGCCTCGCACTTCAATCGGAAGTACAAACGGCTCTTTGGTGCACCACCGATGCGCGATGTGGAGCGGCTGCGAGAAACTGCTAGGGAGACTGCTAGTTCAATATGATCTCCTCAAGATGTCCTCATCTTGCCAGAAATCGTTTCCAACAAACTAGAAGACGTTCCCTAGCGCGTGTAGCAGCAACATATCGCTCGCAGCATTCAACTAGTTCTGATTATTTATTGCATCAGATTCATTGCTACAGCCCATTGCGATCGCTCGAAATTCCAATCCCTTAATTCGCTTCATTGTCCCCATGCGAACTCCTGACTCTTCTGGGCCTGGATCTTCTTCTCTGGGCTTGAGTTCAAAAGTTTAAATATCCTCTGCTTCTAGTGCTGTGCGAATTGCTGGTTTGTAAGGTGTTACACAGATTTCGTGGGAAGCAAACCCATCTTGAATCAATTCTTTTGCCTAGCTAGCAATATGCTTTGCCTCTTCTTTTTCATCCGCACACTGCACAAGCTCTGGTTTTGGGACTCTATGGGCGGGTTATATCTAATTAAAGATTAACTCGCCCATATATTTTGTATTTATGGTCTTTTCTGGTTAAAAGTAAGTAATTTTACTTAACTATTTGATGAAGTATTGAACAAATTCTCTTTAATACTTTATTTATAGTCCTAGTTAATCAAATTTGTGTAAAAAGATGGCTGAATCTCTGAAGAATAGATTGATGCTCTTGTTCACCAAGGTTAAGCTGGTAATAATATGAACAGGAAGCCTTTTTGTCCTGATAACTGAAATGACCACTAATCGTTTATCAATTAGTCAGGAAAATCCCTATTGTGTTACGTCTAACTCTAGCCAACTAGATGTGCAATCTGCCCAAGATGAGGTTTATAGCTTCTTTGTGGAAATTGTCAATAAATTGCCACCAGAGGATGTTTTACGAGAATTTAAAGGTTTATTTATAGACGGTCTTGATTCCGAATATGCTGATTATATACCTGGAATATATAGTGTTTTTTTAGATGAGCATGAACAGGAATTCTATAATACACTTAAGCGATGCTGCTACATCATAGTTAATAATTGGAAAACTAACCGAAAAGACAAATATATCCAAGAATTAGTTAATTTATTTGTTAATAAAAATCTAAAAGTTAAGGACAATAACTCTCCAGTAGTAAAAACTTGTAAAATCTGGTTAGAGAATTTTGCCAACAGCAAAGACTACAAGGATCTGAAACTATTTGCTACTAAATATGAAGAATCATCTAAAGGTCATTGGGCTAATCGCTACACTTCCTATTTATTGATCGATCAATCTGTTAATAATAAGAACCCTAAAGAGCAACAAGAGGCTGCTAGAAGGCTTTCTAAACAGATAAAAGACAAATTTAAGTTTGAACTAGCAATGTATATTGCTCGTTCGCAATCTACTGTCTCAAGCACAACACGCTATAAAAATCCTAGTATTTTGGGAGACCAAGCTCTGCGCTTAATAAAAGCAATTGTCTTAAAAAGAGGCGTATTTAGTCATGATAATATTGCCCATATATTTATCAAGCAAACTGAAAATCAAACTTTGAAAGAATTTAAAATTAACCTAGAAAAATATCTGTTTTTTTCTGTAGAAAATCAAGAATCAGTCGAAATTTGGCGGCAGCAGTTTACACATAGTTTATCATTATGGAAAACGGATTATGATCAAGAAATTATCACTAAAGAATTTTTCTTGAGAACCTGTAATCGAGTGATTGATTACTTTACAACAGAAAATTCTAAAGAGCCTTCGCAATTATTTATTTTATTAATTAACCAAGGTAATGCTCTAACCTTGGTAATTATATTATTAAAGATTATTTTGATTTGTAAAAATTCCCGGAGACATTTAGAAACTCGGATTGCTCATTTGATTCGTTTTTACGAAAACTATTCCGAAGAGGAATGCAAAGGGGTAATACATTTTATCGAAATCTTTAATATTACGTTCGCCATTTATGCAGAAAATGTAGAATATAACTTGATTAGGATGCAAGAAGAACAAAGCAGTAATCAGCAGTTAAATCTGGATGGTTATCGTGTGTTTTCACAGATGAAGGTAGATAGACAAAAATGAGTTTTACCTGATTCATGATTTTGCAAGGCGTTCATCTAACCAAGCGAGGGCAGCACCCGCAGTTTCAGCTAGAATACTAATGAGACGATATAGAGCGATCGCACTAAATACTAAAGCAGATGGAAAGTGGTGTCGTAAAAGTTCATACGCAGTCGCTTCAAAGACACCTAACCCACCAGGCGCACCCGGTATCACAAACCCTAACAACCAAGCGCAACTGAAAGCCCCTAACAACAAAGGAATTTGATTCGCATTCAACGAACCCAAGGCGAACATAGTTAGTATAAACCCAGTGGCGCGTAGTCCCATAAAGCCCACTTCTCCTAACAAAGGCCGCAGGGGATAGCTTTTAACATTGAAGGGAACAGCTGGTTGAGTCGAAGCAGCAGACTTTTTTGCTTTTAATTTGTACAAAAAGCGAATAACGGCGTTCAGAAACCAGGGATGAATCGCACCAAGGACTACAGCTAAACTGAGAAATTGTAGTATTTGTATAACAAGGGTAGTATTAGCTGCTGCGAACTGGCTACTGCATAGGACAATGATGATTAAAGCAGCCGCTAACATGAGTAGGGGTTCTAGCAAAACGCTTAAGGTGGCTGCACCTGTAGGAATATTGGCATTTTTGGCAGCAACAATTCGCCCGTAGTGATGCCAGATATTACCTGGTAAATACTTAGCGATGTTCGTTTTTAAGTAAACTTGGATGAATTGAGGAGATGATACAGGTTGATTTAACTCTTGCAAAATCCAAGTCCAGATCCAGCCTGCCCAAGTATGAGCTAGTAAAGTTACCCCTGTAGCGATCGCCATAATTGCCCATCCTACCCCATCAATGCGGATAGCTGTCACCTCAATCCAATTATCCTTCAGAGCTTTTCCTAAAAAGAACAGTGTCCCCCCCAAAATTATCCAGCGTAGAAATTGCTTCATGAATTTAGTTATTTAACGTTGAAAGCAACAAGGGCTGAATACCTCAAATCTTATGGCGTATCAGGTATATATCCAAACCTTTTGAAGTATCAAACAGCTTGATGTAGTTCTTTTTACGAAAGCATATTACTTTATTTTATATCTCTCTAGAGTTAGATAAAAATATTATTTTTGTACTTATTAAAATGTAGCCTGCGCTAGAGGTAAAGAGCATTTTATTATTCATATCCTGAAATAGAGGTTATCGAAACTGAGCGAACCAAAACAAGCACAATAACTTGCTGACCACTCCAATGATTCAGCAAAAGCTTAACTTATTAATATTTTGGTAAGGAGGACTACGTGAACACAGTGAGACTATTCTTGAAAAAAATAAGATTGCGCCAGATATTAACTATCTTTTTAGCTGGACTATTGTTGATAGTTAGCACTGCTTGTAGTGGGGCAAATGCTCAAGGTGCAAATCCACAAAATCCTGCTGTACAAGCTGGTGGAGCAAACAACCCTTATAAGAATGGTGGAGACAAGTATAGCAACTACAGAATGTCTAACGATCCGAAAATAGCGAACCCAAAAGCCAATCAGGGACGCGACCAAGCTAGCTTACAACCAAGTTCGCAATTGTTGATTGCTACAAATAGAGAATCTGAAATACTTTATCCTGGGGGCGAGACACCTGCAGGTCGAATCCAGAAAGAAGCAGAACTGCCATTGATTACAGATAAGGACTTCCGCCAGCCTGAACCCGGTGGTTTAATTCAGAATGAATCAAATGTAGGAGATCGGGTTAAAGATCGGCTTGATACTGTAAAAGGCGCTATTGAAGAAGCTTCCGGCTTTTTGAAAGATAAAGCAGATGAAGCAGGTGCTAGACCGGAATCACAAAAAAATCCCGCACTAGGCAAATAGAACCTTTATCTTGTCTCAATGTCTGAGATTTGAAATAGATTGCAAATGCCATCTTGGTTGAAGTTTAACTTAGTCACAAAAAAGCAAGGACTTAGAAGTATGAAAAAAGCAATGACTTGGCTGAAAAATATTCGTCCCTTAAAAGTTTTAACAGTTTTTTTGGCAGGGATATTCTTATTTTTGACACAAGCTTGTGGTGCCCCAGGAGTAGCAACACAGCCGCCACAGCCTGACGATCAACCAGCTTATACCAAACGATACGATCCCACAAAAGATTATCCTCTCTCTTCTCCTGCTGGTGGAATTAATAACTTTAGTGATGTAGAACCCAGAGGGAGTTTAGACGAGAAAGCAGCGAATGACAGAGCTGATGCGCTAGCGAAAAATGCTCAAAAAAATATTGACCGCAAGGGAATTGACAGCCCAGAGCAGTATGGCGAAAATTACAAACAAGGTACACCTTTTGGTGAAAGAGTGAAAAACTTGGGTGAAGATATCGGCAGTTCAGCTGAAGAAGTTCGCAAAGGTGTTGTTAAGGGAACTCAGCGAGGAATTGAAAATATTAAGGGTAATACCCAGAATGCTGCCGAAGATGTGACAACAAATGTTCAGCGTGGGGCTGAGGATGCTGGTAGAAATGTTCGGCGTACAGCTGATGATGCAGGCAATGCAGTAAAGAAGGCAGTTGATTGAAATTAGTCATTTAATTCTTGTAAAAATTTGAAAGCGCCCACAGACTTATAGTCTGGTGCTACTAAAACAAAGCCTGTCTATGCAGGCTTTGTTTTAGTTTGAGATGGGGTTTAATTCCCTTAAACTTTATTAATAGATATCTCTAGAAATTAGAGGCTATTTATAAAGTAAATCTAAAGGAGAGTCATTAGGTAAAAAGGCAACGG
>NZ_JAVRCE010000105.1:0-16713 GCF_034530915.1 Nostoc sp. DedQUE09 | reverse complement strand
TTTTCCCCTCAACACTTGCAATTTTACCTGTTTTAGGGAATGAAACAGCCCTGCCCCTGCGGGGGAGCAAGCTACGCGTAACGTTCCGTAGGAAAGGTATCGCCTAGACTAAAATTCATATTGAACTAAGTAAAAATGCCATTCAACTTACTCAAAATGAGCTTTGACTTACTCAAAACGAACTTCTGCTTTCTCAAACCTGAGTTTGCTTTCTCATTTTAGTGTTTTCCGCAAGCAAAATAAGCTTTTACTTATTCAAACCCCAGTTTGCTTTCTCATTTTAGTGTTTTCCGCAAGCAAAATAAGCTTTTACTTACTCAAAAGAAGCTTTTGCTTTCTCAAACCCCAGTTTGCTTTCTCATTTTGGTGTTTTCCGCAAGTAAAATTAGCTTTTACTTACTCAAACCCCAGTTTGCTTTCTCATTTGAGTAATTCACGCATTCATTTTGGCTCAAAGACTCTATAGTTTGCTGGAATCTTGTTGAAATACATAATTGAAAACTTATTATTCCACTTCTATCAAATGAGTTGACTGCTTGATTGGGAATAACAATCGCATTAGCTGACCCAATGGCATAGAGCGTTGCTCATGAATAAAAACTAAGGGTAGAAGTGCAGCCATGCGTAGTAAGCCTGAGATAACAAACAACCCTAGCAAACCTGCAACACCAGGCAGAGTTGCTAGAAAACTACCGACTGTAATACCCATCGCTCCAGTGATACCAGCAATTGCACCTGCGATCGCAAAATAACTTGATTGATAACGTAGTGGTGCTATTCCCATCATCAAATTGTTAGTACACAAATCAATTGCTGCCCACGTCCCGCCAGCTAGTACATGCAACAAGGGTAGCCAGATCCAAAAAGAAATTTGATCCTTTCCAACACCTAGCCACAGCAGAGGTGTCACCGCCACTAAGACTCCCACTAATAGCAGTAGCGGACGATTTCCAATTCGGTCAGCCAGTTTTCCCCACAAAAGCAGCATTAACATATTTGCACCAGTTCCTAAGCCGTGATAAATCGTTACCACACTAATATCTATATCCAAGTTATCCAGCATATAGAGGTTAAAGAAGGGAGCGCTGATGTTAACAGCAAAGCACCAGATGCTCAGGTAAAGCAGAAACTTCAAAAAGTTAGCATCTTTAAACAAGCTAAAATCTATTCCTTGGGGCTGTGGATTTGGTGTATCTGAATGTGCAACTTTTAAAAGCTGCGGGTTTATATCGGTCATCCAGAACTGACAGCCCACACTAATTAGCCCTAGCAAAATTCCTAGAACCAAGACGGCACCATAACCTTGAAGGGTTCCACCAGGCCAAGCCGATACTGCTAAACCTAGCAGAGGCACACCAACAAGGTTAGTCAAACCGAGAATACTATTACGAAAGCCGAAATATCGCCCCCGCAATCGCTGAGGTACTAAGACAGCTGACCACCCAAGCCAAGGCGCACGGCCAAAAGCTTCGATAATATTAGCTACTAAGAGAATTGCCAATGCCAGCTGTACTACCTGGTATCCAGTAATACGAGATGAAGTAACCAACCAAATCGCTGGTAGAAGAATCAACCATAGCAGCCGCGACGGGATGAAAATACACATGAAATACCAGCGGAAGCTGGTACTTCGGTTTACCAAATACGCTCCCAGTGGTTGGAGTAGATTCACCATCTGAGGGATAGCGGCGAGTAGACCAATTTCGACTGGACTAGCGCCTAACTCTAGCAAGAAATTACTGAGCAACGCGCCGCCGATGATACTATAAAGAACCGCAGCAAAGACACTTTCATAAGTTAACGCCTTGAGACTTTGGCGAATTTCTGGCTTAGAAATTTTTAGAAACAGTTTTGCAGTTGGAAAAAGTACCGTCTCTGTTAATGCCCTATCCTCTGAAATTTCTTGAATGGGGACAGGGGGAAGAGAACTAGCTTCTACTGAAATGTCATCTTTTTGGGGCTGAACCATACTATTTATTTAGTCAATATTTAAAGAGTTAAATTGTTATAGCTACTATTACCCACAATTAGCAAAACTTATATAAGATTTCATAAATAAGTTTTAAGGCATTGCAATTCCTTACTTGTCTATTTAACCTTCTAATTCCAGCGGTGCCAAAGAACTAATCTAAAACCAATTGCATAAGTCTTGAGGAAATTATTTCACCGAAAATTTCTATCTTAAGGTATCATTGCTCATCCTACTGAATGTGCCACGATTGGCTATGCCCTGCCGCAGGCGATCGCAACATCAGTAAAAAAGCTTTTTATGACACAGACAGAAATTAACGATATATCGGCAGATAGCTCCTTAGTTGATCCAGAAAAAGACCTGCTAGGACATGCGAACTTTGCCAAGTATCTAGCGGACAGTATTTGCAAAATGACCTTTCCTGAAGGTTTCGTTATTGCAGTTTACGGTTCTTGGAACTCTGGCAAATCGACGCTGTTAAACTTTGTAGTTCACTATCTTCAGCAAAAGCCAGAGGAGGAAAAACCAATCATCATTCCTTTTAATCCCTGGTTATTCTCTGGACACCAAAATATTACAAGGCGCTTTTTTGACCAATTAAAAAACGTTTTAAGCCAAGAGTCATCTGTGCCAAAAGGTTTGAGAGAGAGAGTAGCTGATTTTGCCACAGTTATTTCAGATATTCCTCTACCTTATGCTCAAACTGGCAAGGCATTAGCAGCATTATTGGACGATAAGGACAAAGAAGCTGGCGAATTAAAAGAAGAAGTAGAAGACACGTTAGCACAGCAGCAACGGCGAATAGTCGTAACAATAGACGATATTGATCGGTTGGCTGCGGAAGATATCAAGCAGTTATTTCGTATTATTAAAGCAATGCGAAATTTTACTAATCTAGTCTATCTTCTGGTTTTTAATAAAGAAGTTGTAATGAGAACAATTGCAGATATTAAAGAAATATCTGAAGAAGCATATTTAGAACAGACTATTCAAGTTAGTTTTGAGTTACCTAATCCTGATAAAACCTCACTTCGTAGGCTGCTATTTGAAAAGCTAGATTATATATTCTCTCAAACCTCAAAACAACAAATTAATCAAACTCGCTGGGGTGATATTTACTTTCAAGGAATAGAACACTTTATTGCTAATATTCGCGATATTACTCGTTTTATTAATACTTTAACGGTGACGTATCCAGCAGTAAAAGATGAAGTAAACCCTGTTGATTTCCTTGCCATTGAGTCTTTGCGAGTCTTTTGCCCAAAAATATATAGTATAATCCATCAAAATCCGCATATTTTTGTAGGAGAGGTAAACCTTTCAGTAGACGAACTCAAGAATCTTTTGAATACCTGGATTGCTCAACTGCGAGATGAAGACAAGCAGCCTATTAAAAACCTGCTAATGCATCTTTTTCCTAAGTTAAAACTCATTTTTGGTAATACTGATTTAGATGAAAAGCAAGAGTTGGAATGGCGCGAACATCTACGTGTGTGTAGTTTAGAAATATTTCCTATTTACTTTCGTCTGTCATTATCAGCAGGTGAATTGTCTAATGTTCAGATAAAAATTATCCTTGGTTTGGTTGGAAATACAGAGAAATTTAGAAATTATCTGATAGAACTTGCTAAACAAAAACTTCCAAACGGCACAACGCAAGCCAGGGTGTTTATAGAACAGTTAGAAAATTCTACTGAAGAAATTCCTGTGAATTATATCCCTTCAGTTGTAGAAGCTTTGTTTGATGTCAGCGAGCAATTATTATCTCAAGATGATGAATCTCATAGCATTCTTGCTTTTAGCAATGAAGTTATCATTAGTCGTTGTATCTCGCAACTCTTGCGTCAAATAAATGAAACATCACGGTTTGAATTGCTAAAAAAAGTAATTATCCAAGGGAAAGCGTTACCAATAATTAATCACGAAATTGCAATACTAAAAGAGCAACAAAGTCAATATGATACAGATAAATCTAACTATGAAGAGAAATGGCTTGTGAACGCACAGCACCTCAAGGAATTAGAAGAAATGAGTGCAAGAATATAGGTAAAAACTGATACCAGCTATAAATAATATAAACTCTGGACTTATTTATAGTGTTTCTTGGTTGCGTACAATAAAATGGGTTAAAAATAAATTTACTTCTTGATGATAAAAACACTACTACTAGATATATAAATATTCTATAACCCACGAAAGATTTAGATATCTTCAGCACTTTCTAATATCAGGGAATATACTTTAATCCCCCCATTGCACTCATGGAATCGTATGACGTTGTAATTATTGGCGCTGGTCATAATGGCTTAGTTTGTGCTGGCTATCTGCTGAAAGCTGGTTACAGCGTTTTGTTATTAGAAGGGCGATCGCTCCCCGGCGGCGGTTCTACAACAGAAGAACTTATGCCTGATGAAGCACCTGGTTTTAAATTTAGTCCTTGCGCGATTAACCATCTATTTATTTTCTTAGGGCCAGTCATCCAAGAGTTGGAACTGCATAAGTACGGCTTGGAATATCTTAGCTGCGATCCAGTTGCCTTTTGCCCCCATCCAGATGGGAAGTACTTCTTAGCTCACAAATCGGTGGAAAAGACTTGTGCGGAAATTGCCCGTTACAGTCAGCGTGATGCTGAAAAATACGCTGAATATGCCGATTTTTGGCAGCGCTTTATTACAGGGATTGCTCCTTTCTTCAATGCACCACCTAAATCAATTGTTGATATTGCTGGTAATTACAATCTCAATAGTCTGCAAGACTTATTTTCCCTTTTAGGTGGTTCTAACACAACCCTTGATTTACTCCGTACCCTACTCAGCAGTGCTACAGATAATATTAATGAGTACTTTGATTCTGAGTTTGTCAAAGCACCTCTGGCTAGACTCTCAGCCGAACTAAGTTCCCCTCCCTCACAAAAAGCTATGTCCTTTGGGGCGATGATGATGATGTTGCGTCATAATCCCGGTATGGCAAGGCCACGTGGTGGTAGTGGTGGACTTGTGGAAGCTTTGGTAAAGCTGGTAAAAGCTGAAGGTGGTACAATTCTCACCGACCAAAAGGTAGAAAAAGTTTTGGTAGATGATGGTAAAGCTGTTGGTGTGCGGGTTGCTGGTGGCAAAGAATATCGTGCGAATAAAGGTGTAATTTCAAGTATTGATGCCAAGCGCTTATTCTTACAACTAATGGATAGTAGCGATGTCGATAATGCTGATCGCAACTTGCGCGAAAGGTTAGACCGCCGCATCATTAACAATAATGAAACTATCCTCAAAATCGATTGTGCTTTATCTGAACCCTTGCGCTTTGTCCACCACAATCACCAAGATAATTATCTCATGGGTTCTATTCTGATTGCTGATTCCGTCAATCATGTAGAACAAGCTCATAGTCTGATTACTCTGGGTAAAATTCCTGATGAAGACCCATCAATGTATGTGGTAATGCCTACCGGACTCGATCCATCGATGGCACCAGAAGGCAAGCATACATTATGGATAGAGTTTTTTGCACCTTATCAAATTGCTGGTGCAGACGGTACAGGTTTAAAAGGTACGGGTTGGACGGATGAACTGAAAAACAAAGTTGCAGACAAAGTGATTAATAAACTAGCGCAATATTCGCCCAATCTGCAACATTCAATCATCGCCCGTCATGTCGAAAGTCCGGCGGAGTTGGGAGAACGGTTAGGGAGTTACAAAGGTAATTATTACCACATCGATATGACTTTAGAACAAATGCTTTGCTTCCGTCCGTTGCCGGAATTAGCTAACTACAAAACACCAATTGATAACTTGTATCTTACTGGTGCTGGAACTCATCCGGGTGGTTCAATTTCCGGTTTGCCGGGACGTAACTGTGCGCGTGTGTTTTTGCATAATGAGCAACCCATCGCCCAGAAACTCAAGGAAGCCGGAGGTTCAATTAAATCTGCTTTTGCATCTGTCTTAAGGAGTGAATCAGACTAAGAGGCTGTTTGTAAAAAAAGTAAATAGCATCAGGAGATTGCTTCATTTAAAAGTTGAGTCTGGAGTAGATAAACGGCTACAGATGATATTTTGTGAGCTTTTCGGGCAAGCTACTGATGCTTTTTAGTCAAAACTATCAAAAGTCTAGACAATTCCCTGAGATACTTCCTGTGACACTTTTAGATTCCCCAATAGACAGAGAACTACAACCGCAATAGTAACTAAGATGTGGGTGTAGTAAGAGTTATTAAAGAATATTTGCAATGGCAACTGAAACTAACAAAGCGGTTGAATTGTCTACTGAAGCTAAAGCCTATAACGGTATTGATCGCAATGCTTGGATTCTTGGGTGGAATCCCCAACAAGAACTGTGGAATGGTCGTTTAGCGATGATTGGTTTTGTTTCTTACCTACTTTGGGATTTGGCTGGCTATAGTTTAGTCCGTGACGTACTCCATTTGGTTCGCTAAACCTTCACTGATGATTTCTCCCTCCTTGGGGGAATGAATTAAATAAACAACTTAGTAGCGTTTTAATACTTAACCTACTCGTCAAGTGAGGCGAAATACTGTGGTTATAAATGGACGCAATAAGACAATTGTGAAAGAGGGAAATATGATAACTAAAGATACTATACGTGCATTAGGAGTATTTGCTAATTCTCAACAGATAGAGCAGGCAATTAATGAATTGAAAACTGCAAACTTTTCTATAGAGAAAGTTTCTGTGATTGCTAAAGATGTAGAGCAAGGCGATCAGGTAGGTGAGGCGCAGATAAGCGATCGCATTGGTAATCAAGATGTAAATACAACTGGAGCAGTAGGAGACACGCTGACAGCAACTACTTGGGGTAGCGCGTTACTTGGTTTGAGTAGTTTGGCACTTCCCGGTTTAGGAGCCGTACTCGCAGCAGGTTCCGTAGGTGTAGCATTAGTCAGCAGCGTTGCAGGTGTCGCTGTCGGAGCCGCAGCAAATCAGAATTTACTGAAGGCATTAGGTGATTTAGGCATACCCGAAGACAGAGCGAGAGTTTATAGCGATCGCCTCCAGCAGAGTTATTATTTGCTCATCCTAGAAGGCTCAGAAGAAGAAATTCACCGCGTTGAACCAATATTACGCGATCGCGGTATTGAATATTGGGGCGTGTATGATTCCCCAGATAGTTAAAATGGTGTGTGCATTAGCATTTTGTTAAGACAAAAACGTTTTTTACAGGCATCAAGCCGCAGATGAAATGGCTTTAGCTATGAGGATAAATAGATAATGACTTTTAAGATTAGTAATTATCAAAGATCCTCATAGCAAAAATTAGCCATGAGTTTTTGGCTTGACCAGCAACAGTTTCTAGAAGCAGTTACCAAGATGATTTAACTGCCGATTTTTAATCAGGTAGATAAAAATAACCTTTAACTTCACCTACTTATTTCTACCTTTTTTATTAATCCTAAAGCTAGATGTAATTTCTGGAATTAAAAGCGAAATTGTAATAAATAATTAAACAACATAAGAGCCATGAAAACTGACAACGTAACCAATTCTAACAATACTGAGCGGACGACAATCGAGGGTGGAAGTAAAGAAGCTCTCAATCAAAAAACATCTGTGCAATTTTTACTTAGCACAGCACTGGTAGTTATAACAATTATCCTAGTTAGTGCAACTGCTTATTACGGACTTATTCGCTAATGCTACTTGTTTAACCAGAAGATTGTTGTTTTTTGATCGCATTGAATAGCACTTGGATAATTTTAAATATAGCATCAGCCTTAATGGAAGTTTGGCAGTGTTTTTAGGTAGTCAAAAGTCTTTGTTTGTGTGAAAACACTGCCATATTTTTGTAAGGTTTGAACTTTGGTTTTTCTCATCCGAGATGTTATCAGGAAACAATGCACGAGTCTATCACGATAAATCGCGTCTCTACATCTGGGTTTTGGACTTATCTGGACTGTATTGCGCTTGACTTTGGTATTTTCTGTATACCAAGTTTTGATGGGGTAATGAGTAAATGCTTCGACCACCATCAGAATTTTACCCGAAGCGTTTTCTTTGAGTGCTTTTAAGCTTCCTCCGCACTGCTTCTAGTGTTGACCATTTGTGCAAATAATTCACTTAGTTTGAAAGATATTTTGTACCATTTTTTTGTCTGCATTCGCCGCAGCTTTATCCAACTCTGCAATCTCACCAGCGTCTAATTGCCAACCCAACGCACCAAGATTCTCCCTCGCTTGTTCGACGCTCTTTGCTCCAGGGATGGGAATAGTTCCTTTACAGATACACCAATTAATTGCTACCTGTGACATAGTTTTGTTTCTGAACTGTGCCACCTCTCGCAAACATTTCAAAAGTGATTTGCCAGCAGAAGCCGTTTCGCTTCTACGCATTCCTGATAATATTTGCTTAAATAACAGACCTCGAATGCCTTTAGGCAAAGGGCCTTGTTCAGAGTATTTTCCTGTCAATAGTCCCAAAGCTAAAGGGCTATAGGCAATCAATTTAATGTCCAACTCATCACAAAAGTCTTTGAGTTTGAGTTGAGTCACAGGATATGTAGACAACAGAGAATATTGAACTTGCAAAGTTGTAATCGGAACGCCTCGTTCCGCGAATTTTTTATGCACTCGCTTAAGCCGTTTCGGCCCATAATTGGATAATCCCACTCCCTTAACCAGTCCTTGCTCATACAAATCGGCAAGACCATCTAAAAGTCCTTCCTCTTGCCAAGGAGCATAGTTTGCTGTTGACCAGTGCATCTGTACCAAATCGACGTTTTTTCCCAGGCGTTGGGCAGATGACTGGCAAGCCTTTACCATTGATTGACGTGTCCATCTCCACGGGTAAGCAGCCAGCTTAGTCGCAATACAAATATTTTCTTTGCCTAAACCTACATATTCTCGGTTGAATCGTCCCAGAAGCAACTCACTCCGACCATTCAATCTCCCGGTTCCGTAAGAATCACCTGTATCAAATAAAGTTACACCGTTGCTTACACAAAGGTTAAACACGGCTTGCAACTGCTCATCCATAGTTTCGTCATATCCCCAAAGCAGTTGGTTGCCCCAGGCCCAAGTGCCACAGCCCATGCTTGGGAGTGAGAGTTTTTGGAGAGTCTGCATCTTTGCTGTTTGTAGATTGCCTTATTAATTATCAGGCATACATAGCACAATACGGTTCAGTTAAGGAGAATTGTAGCGATTGTCTTGAATGTCAAGTGCGATCGCAAACAAAAAACTAAGACACATCAGCTTTCCATGCTTCAAAGCTAAATATTTCTTCAGTTTGGCTTGAGTGAGAAAAAGATAAGCCTTTTCACTATCATTGGGGAAATTTCCCTTGTTACAGGGACGGCTGGCGTATGAAATTAAACCAATCTTGGGGGCTGAATGAGAATCTGGGCTACTAATGCAAAGTATTCTACTAAAAAATACCTATTACATTTATTTATTAAAAATTAAAAGTTTATATTTTTTAGTGTCATTCGATTCAAATTATGAATTGTTTTTAATTAGTAATAATTTAGAGTATTCTGATTCCTAATTAAACTTTATGGTAATCCAGCGCGTTGAAAGATTGCGTGAGGGGTAATTTCCAATTCTGGTAGTAAATCATCAGTAATTACTTGATGAGATCGATAAGTAATCGGCAAGGAAGATGGTGCAAATACAGTTACAGTTCTAGCTTTTGTATCAACTACCCAAACACGAGAAACACCAGCTTTCAGATAATCAGTCGCTTTTTCTGCAATTTCACCAAAACTTTGACCAGGCGAAATGATTTCGATGATTAATTCAGGTGCGACAGGACAAGCTTCGTCTAATAGCCAATCAGCAGGAAGACGGTTATAAGAAATATAGGTCAGATCGGCTACAGGCATCCAATCTTGTTGATTTCGTGTTAATTTAATTGCCCATTCAATCACAACTCGACCCTTTGCTTGTGCCCATGCAGACAATAGAATAAATAAAGCACCAGTAGTCGAGCCATGAAAAAATTTTGGCGACATTTCAATATCTTTGTATTTTGGTACAGCTTCACCGTTAACAAACTCGTATGTAATATCTCCTTCGGGAAGTGCGAGAAATTCTTCTAGGGTTAGGCGTTGATTAGAAGACTGAACCATAGGTGTTATGTGGGTAAAAGATGCTTACTTTTAGTTTAGGCGATCGCAAATATTAGAGACTAAGCCTACTTAGTCCTTATTTTCAGCATTTTCGACAGTGCTGATGGGAGATGTAAGCATATAAATTACACGAGTCAATTTTATTCCTCATGGTCTTGAAGTGAACCAAAGCTTATGCAAAACTTGAGATCCTTCGCTTCTAGCCTACTTTTAAGGAATTGATCAATGGCGCGTCTAGCCCTGCTGAGTGTATCTAACAAAACTGGTTTAATTGACCTAGCCCGTAGCTTGGTTGAAGAATTCGACTTTGATTTAATCAGCAGTGGGGGAACAGCCCAAGCACTCAAAGATGCGGGACTCCCTGTCACCAAAGTTGCAGATTACACAGGTTCTCCAGAAATTTTAGGTGGCCGAGTTAAAACCCTGCATCCCCGGATTCACGGCGGGATTTTGGCGCGGCGAGATGTTCCCGAAGATATTACAGATTTAGAAAATAACCAAATTCGCCCGATTGATTTAGTAGTGGTGAATCTATATCCTTTTGAGGAAACGATCGCTAAACCAGGGGTAACATTATCCCAAGCTGTTGAACAGATTGATATCGGTGGGCCAGCAATGCTACGGGCATCATCGAAAAACTTTGCCCATTTGACTGTATTATGCGACCCGGTACAATATAACGAGTATTTACAAGAATTGCGGCAAAATAACGGCGAAGCATCTCTAGAATTTCGTCAAAAGGCAGCGTTAAAAGGATTTTTGCATACTGCTAGCTACGACCAAGCGATCGCATCTTACCTGGCAGAAGCACAGCAGTATACTCTTAGCGGTACACAATTACAATCTCTGCGTTACGGCGAGAATCCCCATCAACCCGCCACTTGGTATCAAACTGGTATTACTCCAACGGGATGGACAGCCGCGACGAAACTGCAAGGTAAAGAACTTAGTTACAATAACTTAGTTGATTTGGAAGCCGCACGCCGAATTATTGCTGAGTTTACCGATAGTCCAGCCGCAACGATAATTAAACATACAAATCCCTGTGGTACGGCATTGGGAAGTACAATTTCAGAAGCTTACCAAAAAGCCTTCAATGCTGACTCTACTTCTGCCTTTGGTGGAATTGTCGCACTCAACCGTCCGATTGATGCGGCTACAGCTAGCGAGTTAACTAAAACATTTTTAGAATGCGTGGTTGCACCAAGTTGTGACGCAGAAGCTCAAGAAATCCTGGCTAAGAAATCTAACGTGCGGGTTTTGACTCTAGCTGATTTGAGCAGTGGCCCTAAGGATACAGTGAAAGCGATCGCAGGTGGTTTTCTTGTCCAAGCTAGCGATGATATAATTGCTGACACCAGTCAATGGCAAATAGTTACCGAACGTCAACCCACCGACAGCGAATTAGCGGAATTGCTGTTTGCGTGGAAAGTTTGCAAACACGTTAAATCGAATGCCATTGTTGTCACAAGCGATCGCACTACACTAGGAGTAGGCGCTGGTCAAATGAACCGCGTTGGCTCAGTTAAAATTGCTCTAGAACAAGCTGGAGAAAAAGCCAAAGGTGCAACTCTTGCCAGCGATGGATTCTTCCCCTTTGATGATTCTGTGAAAACAGCCGCAGCCGCAGGAATTACAGCCATTGTCCAACCAGGGGGAAGTTTGCGCGATAAAGATTCAATCAAAGCTGCTAACGAACTGGGTTTGCTGATGGTCTTAACCGGGGTACGTCACTTTTTACACTAAATCATTGCTTATCAGGTGTGCAGTTTACAAAGTGTCACACTAAATACTTTCTTTATAATTGAAGCAATGATATTATCTAATCGTGTGTGAGGAGCAAGTTAAAAAGAAAAAGCGTTTGGGGTGGAAACACGGCAACACTCCCAAGCGCTTTTTAATTTGTCAAAAATTGGATTGCTTGTGCAGTTTAGAAAGTGTTACATAATTTACTTGCTTTTTGATTGAATTAGTGATATTGTTTAATCGTGTGTGAGGAGCAAGTTAAGAATAAAAAATGTCTGGGGTGGAAACACGGCAACACTCCCAGGCATTTTTTAATTTGTACATATAAATTCTAAAAATTAACGCTTTCAAAATAATTTCATATTTTTCCTTCCACTTAAAGACACGAATTAAGTAACAATATCTACTTTCCCTATTTTTTCAGATAACTTTAATAAAAATCAATTGAGTAAATCTCAATTGTGAGAAATATTTTCCATAAGCTCTCTGACTTCTGTTGGTTTGCGGAGAATAATAACTTGCTGGTTTGGTGTTAATTGACTAAGTTTTTCTAAAATTCCAGGACGACGAATAATTGGGTATGACCAGATATATTTTAGAAATTCCCAGTTCAATCTTTCAGGACAATCTGATGCCATATCAGGTCTGGATTCTCCAGCATACATGAAACGGCGTTTAATCACTCGCGACAAACATAAAAGTCGAGGAAAATCCAAAAAAATTACCGTGTCTGCAACTGACAAACGAAGGTCGAGAGTACCGCCATAATTACCATCCATAATCCAAGATTCTCGTCGGGTTAGGTCTTGGATAATACTTTGCCATTCAGTTTTTGGAGTCTCAATCCAACCAGGATTCCAGTACCAAGAATCCAAGTGAATCACTTCTAAACTTAAGATGGTTCCCAGCTCGCGGGCTAGGGTAGATTTACCAGCACCTCCAGAACCAATAATCAAGATTTTCTTCACTTTAGGTCTGCACTTTCTTTTTTAAGCTCAAGAGGTAAGCATTGCTCACCCAAATAACCGTCTTCAGAGCAACTCAATACGCCGTTACAATAGTACCACTACAAGGATTATGCCCAAATTATTGATATTATGACCACTGCTACGACCGTAAAAACTGAGTATGAAGCGATTATTGGTTTAGAAACCCATTGTCAACTGAGTACCAATACCAAGATTTTCTCTAATAGCTCTACGGCATTCGGCTCTGACCCCAATACTAACATTGACCCGGTTTGTATGGGTTTACCTGGGGTCTTACCTGTACTTAATCAAAAAGTATTAGAATACGCCGTCAAAGCTGGTTTGGCACTAAATTGTCAAATCGCTAAATATAGCAAATTTGACCGTAAGCAGTATTTTTATCCAGATTTACCAAAAAATTACCAAATTTCTCAATACGATCTACCGATCGCAGAACATGGTTGGTTAGAAATTGAGTTGGTAGATGCCGAGGGTAATCCGACTCGTAAACGCATTGGTATTACGCGTCTGCACATGGAAGAAGATGCTGGAAAATTGGTACACGCAGGTAGCGATCGCCTCTCCGGTTCTTCTTATTCTCTGGTAGACTACAATCGCGCAGGTATCCCATTAGTAGAAATTGTTTCCGAACCCGATCTGCGTTCTGGACTAGAAGCTGCTGAATATGCCGAAGAGTTGCGTCGGATTGTCCGGTATCTCGGCGTCAGTGACGGCAACATGGAACAAGGATCTCTGCGCTGCGATGTCAACATTTCCGTGCGTCCAGTGGGACGAAAGGAGTTTGGCACCAAGGTAGAAATTAAAAACATGAACTCCTTCAGCGCCATCCAACGGGCGATTGACTACGAAATTGAACGCCAAATCGCCGCCATCGAAGCAGGCGATCGCATTATCCAAGAAACTCGGCTGTGGCAAGAAGGCGCTCAATGCACAAGTAGTATGCGGGTGAAAGAAGGTTCTAGCGATTACCGCTATTTTCCCGAACCAGATTTAGCACCAATTGAGGTGTCTAATGAACAATTAGAGCAATGGCGTAGCGAACTACCAGAATTACCAGCCCAAAAACGCCATCATTATGAAAGTGAGTTGGGACTTTCCGCTTACGATGCGCGAGTGTTAACAGAAGATCGTTCAATAGCCGAATATTTTGAAACTGCGATCGCATCTGGAGCAAATCCCAAAGCTGCTGCCAACTGGATTACTCAAGATATTGCAGCCCACCTCAATAAGCAAAAACTCACTATTACTCAAATCGCCCTAACTCCCACCAATCTAGCAGATATCATCACTCGCATTGAAACAGGCAAAATTAGTAATGCTCAAGCTAAACAAAAGTTGCCAGATTTGCTGAGTGGTATTTCTCCTGAAAAAGCCTTTGCCGGACAAGAGTTAATCACCGATCCTAGTGTACTGGAACCCATCGTTGATGAAGTCATAGCCGCCAACACCAAAGAACTAGAAAAGTATCGCAACGGTAACACTAACCTCAAAGGCTTCTTTGTCGGACAAGTTCTCAAAAAGACAGGCAAACGTGCCGATCCTAAGCTGACTAACGAATTGGTCGAGAAAAAACTGAACGCCTAGTGAGCTGTCAAGCTAACTTTGCTGGGTGAGGAAGCAGGAGGAGCAGAGAGGCAGGGGAGCAGGGGAGACAACGGGACAAGGTGACAAGAGGTGAGAACTTGCAACAAGTCTTTCCCCTTGTCCCCAATCCTTCTTGTCCCCAAGTCCTCTTCCCAATGCCCAATTCTCAATTCCCAAACTAAGTATTTTCCCGGTGTTGCTTCACACAATCTTCATATAAAAGCTGGTGACAACCCTCATACGTAAAATGATATGCTGTGGTAAGTAGATGCACCCTGATGATCTGGAGAGCTGCCTAAGTAGCTCTCTTTTTTATTTTATTTTCGTGGTATTTACGGATAAAATTCAAAAATTTTTAGAAATAATCTCAATAAATAAGTATTAAACCTTAAAGAATAAATCAGAGAGATCAGTAAGTAGATGTATCGTGACGATCTAGAGAGTGACCAAAGTGGCTCTCTTTTTTTGTTTTGGTTTTTCGTCATAAGAAAGGTAAAAACAATTATGCCAATCGCCAACTGGTGCATTATTATTGCCATCAGCAAATAAACTCACCATAAAAGGGAGTGGGGAGTAGAGGGAAACTAATAACTCTTAACTCGTAACTCCTAACTCAGCACTTTTGTAAAGTACAAATTGACCTATCCAACCTGATAGTTGTAAGGAAAAATAATGGCAGATTGGCAAGAAATAACAGGTGGTATCACAGCACCAAGGGGGTATCAGGCGGCGGGAATTACCGCAGGGTTGAAACCTTCGGGGTTGCCAGATTTAGCTTTGATATTCTCAGAAGTGGAAGCGATCGCAGCTGGTGTGTTCACCACCAGCCAAGTGAAAGCTGCCTGTGTAGAATATTGTCGCCAACGCTTGCAAGCCAAACAAAGCGCTCGTGCCATCCTCTGCAACGCTGGACAAGCAAACGCCGCGACAGGAACTCAAGGCAACCTTGATACCCTAGAATCTGCTCTGGCAGTAGCCCAAGCCCTAAACATCTCGTCTGAATCTGTGTTATTGGCTTCCACTGGTGTAATTGGTCAAAGAATTAAGATGGATGCTTTGCGAAGTGGAATTCCCAAAGTAGTAGCAGCACTATCAGAAACAGGTTCGGATGCTGCTGCCGGGGCGATTATCACTACAGACTTAGTAACAAAATCTATTGCTTTAGAGACAACTATAAGCGATGCCTCCGGCGGGCTGCGCCAACGCCCGGTACGAATTGGCGGCATTGCCAAAGGTTCCGGCATGATTCACCCCAATATGGCAACCATGCTGGCATTTGTGACTTGTGATGCTGTGGTTTCGCCTCACCTTTGGCAGCAGATGTTAGCAAGGGCAGCTGATAGAAGTTTTAATTCCATCACCGTGGATGGTGATACCAGCACTAACGACAGCTTAATAGCTTTGGCAAATGGTCAATCTCGCACCCCAGCAATTATAGAATGGGGCGCAGAAGCAGAGAAATTAGAGGCGATGTTAACAGCAGTTTGCCAGCATTTAGCCAAAGCGATCGCTCGTGATGGTGAAGGCGCAACCTGTCTCATTGAAGTGGAAGTGACTGGCGCTCATGACGAACTCTCAGCCCGACAAATAGCTAAAACCATCGCCGGTTCATCCTTAGTTAAATCTGCAATCTTTGGACGCGATCCAAATTGGGGACGCATCGCCGCCGCTGCTGGACGTGCGGGTGTGCCCTTTGAGCAAGAAAACCTGCAAATTAAGCTCGGAAATTTTCTAATGTTAGAAAATGGACAACCTCTGCAATTTGACCGTGCAGCAGCAAGTGCTTATTTGAAAAAAGCATCGGTGGGTGCTTATCTGCAACAGGATACGGTGTTAATCTCCGTTAATGTTGGCAATGGTTATGGTGTGGGTAAAGCTTGGGGTTGTGATTTGAGTTATGACTACGTGAAGATTAACGCCGAATACACTACCTGAACTACTCCTAATATACCACTTTTCGGTTGAGTGGAATACAGACCTAACCCCCAGCCCCTTCCCTACTAGCGTTGGGCAGGGTGGTTTCATAGGAAAAAAGAAAAATACATAAGCCTTGATTTCTTGTTTTGTAGCATGGCTTTTTACCCCACTTCCATTCCTCTCCCCGAAACGGAGAGAGGCTTTGAAACGCAGTTTTAGTTTTTCTCTGGTTGTATGAAACCACCCTGCTTCCCTACTAGCGTTGGGGAGTAAGATTGAAAGCCTCTCTCCTTTTAGGAGCTAAAGTGTACACACATCCTGTCAATTAAGCCCAAACCTTGGATTTACCCCCCTTAATCCCCCCTTTATAAGGCAGGGCTGTTTCATTCCCTAAAACAGGTAAAATTGCAAGGGTTGAGGGGATAA